>JAUNGW010000025.1 GCA_030524245.1 Eubacteriales bacterium | reverse complement strand
AGGCACAGAGACATGACGTGAGCGTTATGCTTGCTGAATTTCAGGGAAGAGGCGCTCTTTGGCAGGGTATTCAAGTCCATGCTGAAAAAATCTATCGTAAACTGACGGTAGATTTACACAATAAAAAACAGGTAGTTTTTGACACTACCAAAACGGGAATACAATCCATTGCAGCCTGCTTTTCTTTTTGATATGATGAAATCAAAACGGGAATAGAGGGATGGATATGGAAATCAAAGTGCTTCGGTATTTTCTGACCATTGCGAGGGAAGAAAACATCTCAAGAGCTGCGGAGGCGCTGCATATTACGCAGCCGGCCCTGAGCCGTCATATGGCGCAGCTGGAGCAGGAGGTCGGAGAGCAGCTGTTTGTCCGGGGAAGGCATCTGACTTTGACGGAAACAGGAATTCTTCTTCGGCGGAGAGCGGAAGAAATTGTGGATATGATGGATAAGATGGAGAAGGAGCTGAATGAAAAAAAAGAAATAGCCGGTGAAATCTCCATCGGAAGCGGCGCATTAAAGGCATCGGGGATATTGTCAGAGGCGATGCTGAAATTTCACGAGGCATATCCCGGAGTGAGGTATGAGCTGTATTCCAATAATTCAGAGCACATTCGGGAACGGCTGGATCAGGGGCTTCTGGACTTTGGACTTTTGCTGGAGCCAATCGATGTGGAACGATACGATTACATCAGGATCCATGAGAAGGAGCGCTGGGGACTGTTTATGCGAAAAAGTCATCCGCTGGCTCAAAAGATATCCATCACAAAGGACGATTTAGGGCGTGTTCTTCTGGTAACACCTCAAAGACTGTCTCTGCAAAAGGAGCTGACAAAATGGCTGGATTATGACTTTTCAGCCCTGCATACGCTTGCTTACTGCAATGTGATCACAAATGGCACGCTTCTGCTTGATGATGGCACGGTGTGTTTTCTCACGATTGAGGGAGCGATTAATCTGATGGAGGGAAGGGATTTTGTTTTTCGTCCGCTGGAACCAGAGCTGTCCATGACGTCTGTTCTGGCGTGGAAAAAATATCAGCCTCTTTCCAGTGCGTCCAGGGCATTTCTGGAATTTTTTAAAAACATAATAGAACAGCATGAAAATAAATAATTAATGAGATCAAAAGAGAGATCAGACAGCAGCTGCTGACAGGAGAGGTGTGCAGAGAAAACAGCGTGACCTGCATTGCCCCTGCAAAGGCCTGCCATCCGGCGGGGCTGCAGACTGCGGCAGTCGTGGTGCCGGGAGAGGCTCTGCGAAACAACCGGAGCACAGCTATGAAACGCAGAAAGAAAAATGACAGCTCGACTGGAGCCTCCTCTTGTGATAAACTAATTCAGGACATGTTTTCATGAGAGGAGGCATCTTTGTGGGCGAACAAAAGCCTGTAAAAACACAAAAACATATATGTGCGGGTCTGTTGGCCCATGTAGACGCAGGAAAAACCACGCTTTCCGAGGCGATTTTATATGAAACGGGGACAATCCGCAGACTGGGGCGGGTGGACAGCCGGGATGCGTATCTTGATACCTATGCGCTGGAGCGGGCCCGCGGGATTACGATCTTTTCCAAGCAGGCGGAATTTGCCCTGGGGGACCGGGCGGTAACTCTTTTGGATACGCCGGGGCATGTGGATTTTTCGGCGGAGATGGAGCGGACTCTGCAGGTACTGGACTGCGCAGTTTTGGTGATCAGCGGCGCTGACGGCGTGCAGGGACATACAGAGACGCTCTGGCGGCTTTTAAAGCGTTACGGAATTCCCACGTTTCTTTTTATCAATAAGATGGATCAGGCCGGTACGGACCGGCAGCGGCTTTTAGAGGACGTCCAGGCGCATCTGGATGAAAGCTGTCTGGATTTTGGGGAGCTGACAGAGCTGGAGGGCGAGCCGGAGGCTCTGTCTCCTGAGCTGGGGATTTCCGATGATTTTCTGGAGACTCTGGCTATGTGCGATGAGCAGGCGCTGGAGGAATATCTGGAAACAGGAACAGTTTCAGCGGAAGCGGTCAGGCGGATGATCGGGGAGCGGCGGGTATTTCCCTGCTATTTCGGCTCTGCGCTGAAGCTGGCCGGAGTGGACGGGCTGCTTGCGGGGCTTGAGCGGTGGCTGGCAGATCCGGTATACGCCGATGTGTTCGGGGCGAAGGTCTACAAAATATCCAGAGACGAGCAGGGGAACCGGCTGACCCACTTAAAGATTACCGGGGGCAGTCTGAAGGTGAAGGATCTGATCACTGTCCCGGGAGAGGCAGAGGGGGAAAAGGTCAATCAGATCCGCATTTATTCCGGTTCCAGATATGAGCTGGCAAACGAGGCGGCGGCGGGAACGGTCTGTGCCGTCACCGGCCTTACCATGACGCGGCCCGGCCAGGGGCTGGGGGCGCAGGAGGAGGCTGAGCTGCCGGTTCTGGAGCCGGTGCTTACCTACCAGGTGGTTCTGCCGGAGGGCTGCGACGTCCACAAAATGCTGCGGGAGCTGAGGCAGCTGGAGGAGGAGGAGCCGCAGCTTCATATCGTGTGGAACGAGACGCTGGGAGAGATCCATGCCCAGGTTATGGGCGAGGTGCAGATGGAGGTGTTGAAAAGCCTGGTGCAGGAGCGGTTCGGCCAGGACATCTCCTTTGACGCGGGAAATATCGTATATAAAGAAACCATCGTAAAGCCGGTGGAGGGCGTGGGACATTTTGAACCGCTGCGTCATTACGCGGAGGTTCATCTGCTTATGGAGCCGGGAGAGCCGGGCAGCGGACTGCAGTTTGAGACCTGCTGCAGCGAGGATGCGCTGGACAGAAACTGGCAGAGGCTGATTCTTGCTCATTTGGAGGAAAAGCGTCATGTGGGCGTGCTGTGCGGGGCGGAGATTACAGATATGCGGGTGACGCTGATTGCCGGCCGGGCGCACCAGAAGCATACGGAGGGCGGAGATTTCAGACAGGCCACCTACCGGGCGCTCCGGCAGGGACTTCGTGAGACGGAGTGCAGGCTTCTGGAGCCATATTATGATTTCCGGCTGGAGCTGCCCCAGGAGTGTGTGGGCCGGGCCATGGCGGATCTGGAGCGGATGCACGGCAGCTTTGAAGCGCTGGAGCAGGACGGAGAGAATATGCTCCTTACGGGCAGCGCTCCTGTGGCTCTGATGCGGGACTATCAGCGGGAGGTTATTTCCTACAGCAGAGGCCGGGGAAGACTTTCCTGCACCCTTAAGGGATATTTTCCCTGTCACAATGAGGCGGAAATTGTGGCGGCCCGCGGCTATGATCCGGAAGCCGATCTGGACAATCCCACCGGGTCTGTGTTCTGCGCTCACGGGGCGGGATTTGTGGTGCCCTGGTATCAGGTGAAGGAGTATATGCAGGTGGAAAGTCCGTTAAAGGAGATGAAGACCGGGGCAAAAGAGGCGCCGGGGGATATTCCTGCCGGCTCTGCTTACGTATCCGGAAACAGAGCCGGATTGTCTGCCGGCGGAGGTCCGGTCAGCTCTTCTGCGTCCTTCGGCGCAGAGGAAAAGGAGCTGGAGGCTATTTTCACCAGAACATATGGCGAAAGCCGCCGCAGGCTTCCAGCGGCGGGCGGTCCGCGGCAGGTGGTTTATGACCCGGAGACCTCCGGAAGCGCCGCCGCTGGCGGCCGGGCCTGGAACAGGGGACCGAAGGAGCGCGTGCCTGTGATTTCCGATCCGGTGCGCAGCCAGGGGAAACCGGGATATATGAAAAAGCAGCAGGAGCCGGAGATCGAGTATCTGCTGGTGGACGGCTACAATATTCTGTATGCATGGGAGGACCTGCGGGAGCTGATGAAGGTTACCGTGGACGGGGCCAGGCACCGGCTGATGGACATTCTCTGCAACTACCAGGGATACAGGAGATGCCGGCTGATCGTGGTATTCGATGCGTACAAGGTTTCAGGAGGCACAGGCAGCGCTCAGGATTATCACAATATTCATGTGGTATACACAAAGGAAGCGGAGACTGCCGACCAGTACATAGAAAAATTTGCCCACGACATGGGACGCCGTTTCCGGGTAACCGTGGCTACATCTGACGGACTGGAGCAGCTGATTATCCGGGGGCAGGGGTGTATTCTGATGTCCGCCGCCGACCTGCGGGAGGACGTGGAGCGGGTGGGCCGCCAGATTGAGGAGGACCGGGGGCAGCTTCCGAAGCCGGGGAAGAATTATCTGTTTAAGGATGTGGACGCAGATCTTGCGGCTTATCTGGAGCAGGTGCGGCTTGGAAAAACAGGCGCTGATCCGGCGCCGGGATCCGGTTCCGGGAAATAATGACAAAAAATATATGAAAAATATGGCGGTTCCGGTGCGGAACCTGCTTGCAAAATTGTTTTGTATGAAGTACAATAAACGCGAATCGTCATTTTTTAGACAATCCGTGGCGGTTTTACAATGGCAGTGGACCGGAGCTTCCGGTCGTTAAATAATAAGGAGAACTCATAATGAACAAAAAACCTGTGGTATTGATGATTCTCGATGGATACGGACTGAATGACAACTGTGAGGCGAACGCCGTCTGCGAGGCGAAGAAGCCGGTGATGGATCAGCTGATGAGCCAGTGCCCCTTTGTGAAGGGCGAGGCCAGCGGACTGGCTGTAGGCCTTCCGGAGGGCCAGATGGGAAACTCTGAGGTGGGCCACATGAATATGGGCGCAGGCCGCATTGTGTACCAGGAGCTGACCCGCATTACCAAGTCCATTCAGGACGGGGACTTTTTTGAAAATAAGGCGTTTATGGCAGCCGTGGAGAACTGCAAGAAGAACGGTTCCTCCCTGCATCTGTTCGGACTGGTGTCCGACGGCGGCGTACACAGCCATATTACCCACATTTACGGACTGCTGGAGCTGGCTAAGAGAAACGGCCTGACAAAGGTATACGTACACTGCTTCCTGGACGGCCGCGACACCCCGCCGGCATCCGGCAGGGATTTTGTGGCTGAGCTGGAGAAAAAGATGGCGGAGCTGGGCGTTGGAAAGGTGGCAACCGTGGCTGGCCGTTACTACGCTATGGACCGGGATAAAAACTGGGATCGTGTGGAGCTGGCGTACAATGCCCTGACAAAGGGCGAGGGCGTGAAGGCGGAGAACGCTGTTTCCGGCATTCAGGCCTCCTATGACAACGGAAAGACCGATGAGTTCGTGATGCCTATGGTTGTGATGGAAAACGGAGCTCCTGTGGCGACGATCAAGGACGGCGATTCTGTGATCTTCTTTAATTTCCGTCCGGACCGTGCCAGAGAGCTGACCCATGTATTCTGCGATGATGAATTCAGCGGCTTTAACCGCGGCGCCCGTGTAAAGACCACCTTCGTGTGCTTTACCGATTATGACGATACGATTCAGAACAAGCTGGTTGCCTTTGAGAAGGAGAGCATTACCAATACCTTCGGAGAGTTCCTTGCGGCTCACGGCTTAAAGCAGGTGCGTATTGCGGAGACGGAGAAATACGCTCACGTTACCTTCTTCTTTAACGGCGGCGTGGAGGAGCCGAACCCGGGCGAGGACCGGATCCTGGTTCCGTCCCCCAAGGATGTGGCAACCTACGACTTAAAGCCGGAGATGAGCGCTCCCGCGGTATGCGACAAGCTGGTTGAGTGCATCAAGTCCGGCAAGTATGATGTGATCATCATCAACTTCGCGAACCCGGATATGGTCGGACATACCGGCGTGGAGTCCGCGGCCATCAAGGCGATTGAGACTGTGGATCAGTGTGTGGGACGTGCCGTGGACGCCATCAAAGAGGTGAACGGCGTGATGTTTATCTGCGCCGATCACGGCAATGCAGAGCAGCTGATCGATTATGAGACCGGCGAACCCTACACCGCCCATACCACCAACCCGGTTCCGTTTATTCTGGTGAATGCGGATCCGTCTTATAAGCTGAGAGAGGGCGGCTGCCTGGCAGATATCGCGCCGACGCTGATTGAGCTGATGGGTATGAAGCAGCCGAAGGAAATGACCGGCAAATCCCTGCTGATCAAATAAAACAGAATCCTGTGCTATAAAGAAGCCTGCCGCACCGATGATGAGAAAATCAATCAAAGGTGCGGCAGGCTTCTGTTTAAGCGGCAGCTCAGTCCTGGTACAGCTTCCCGTAAATCTCCTCTGCAAGAAGATCCACATAGGCCTGGTCTGCAATATCGTGATTTGTGATGATAAGATCCTGGATCAGGTCAAAACGCTTCAGGCTCAGCTCCTCCGGGCTCATATCGCCGGATTCGGAGGAGATCTGCTGATCCAGGGCCTCTCCGGTATAGCTGGAGATGAACCAGTCGATCAGCTGGGCGGTGGCCTGCTCTTCTTCGGCCGCCTGGGCCGCCACCTTTTTGGCGGACTGGGAGGAGGTGTAGGCGATGTAAAGGGAACCAAGCCCCATAACGGTCAGAAGGGACTTCATGATGATTCCGGAAATGCCGGCCATGGGAATGGAAAGGATGCCGGTCCAGCAGGCCAGGGCTGCAAGCGTCAGAATACCGCCTACCAGAAGGAATGCGGATACGGAGGACTTTAAGTCATCGTACTGCTGGGATTTTTTGACATAAACATGGGCTCTCGGCGGCCGGGCGGACTTTAAGGCGCCGTAGGCGGCGGCCGGCCGCAGCTCATCAGAGCCGGTGGGATCTGTGGAGCTGTATGAATCCTCTGCCGGAACCTCTCCGGCCCCGTCTGCCATCATGGCCTCAAATTCGGCCTGCTGGCCGGCAAGAAGCTCCTCCTGCTCCTTTTTCTTTTTCTCCGCGGCTGCTTCCTTTGAAGCCTCCAGGGGTCCGCCGCAGTCGCTGCAGACCGTGATCCCCTCTACGAATTCCATATCACATTTTGGACAATAAGGCATACCTGCTTCCTCCCTGATTCATGGGCTGCCGGAACATAAGGCATACCCGTACTGCTTCCATTATAAGCCAGATTTGCTGGTTCGTCCAGCGGGAAAGAGAATTTCATTCCGGGTCTTCCATTTCGCAGGAAAATAGGATAGAATAGTTATTATTATTTACAGGAGAGATTAATGATGAATATTGCCATAGTAACCGACAGCAACAGCGGAATCACGCAGGCCCAGGCCCGGGAGCTTGGGATTTCCGTGATTCCCATGCCCTTTATGATCAATGGGGAGACCTTTGAGGAGGACATTAACCTGACGCAGCAGCAGTTTTATGAGCGCCTTGTGGAGGGAGCGGATATTTCCACCTCCCAGCCGTCCCCGGCTGATGTGATGGCGCTGTGGGATGAGCTTTTAAAGGAGTATGACCAGATTGTCCATATCCCCATGTCCAGCTCGCTGTCCAGCGCCTGTCAGACGGCGGTTCTGCTGGCAGAGGACTATGAGGATAAGGTGTTTGTGGTGGACAATCAGAGGATTTCCATAACCCAGCGCCAGTCTGCCCTGGACGCGAAGAAGCTGGCGGCTGCCGGACTTAACGGGGGACAGATTAAGGAGGTTCTGGAGCGTACGAAAAAGGATTCCAGCATTTACATCACCCTGGAAACTCTGAAATATTTAAAAAAGGGCGGACGGATCACACCGGCGGCTGCCGCTCTTGGAACGCTGCTGAAGATCAAGCCGGTTCTGCAGATCCAGGGCGGGAAGCTGGATACCTTTTCCAAGGCGCGGACGACGAAGCAGGCCAGAAGCACCATGATTTCTGCCATCACCCACGATCTGGAGACACGTTTTCAGGATCCGGAGGCGAAAAACAGCTGGATCGAGGTGGCGTACACCTGTGACAGGGAGACGGCGGAGGCCTTTGTTCAGGAGGTGCAGGAGTATTTCCCGAAGACAGATAAGATCCATATGGACCCTCTGTCCTTAAGCGTGGCCTGTCATATCGGACCGGGAGCCCTGGCGATTGCGTGCACAGAGAAGCTGGATATCGGGGAAGAAAAGAGACGGTATGGAGTGTGAGGGAAAGAGGCGTCTTGTTTTTTGGAAAGAAGACTGGAGCATCAGCCTGAAGCTTTCGATTGTGATTCTTCTGCTGCTGTTCGGACTGATTCCTATGGCGCTCTGTTCCCAGACCATATTGAATTCTGTCCGTCAGAGCCAGATTGAGGCCCGGATGGTGGAGGTGCAGAACCAGGCGCAGATTTTGAGCAGCAAGATGACCAGGACGGGGTATTTTCACGGCGAGGGACAGGATTTTATGGACAGCGAGATCGTCACCATGGCCGATGTGTACAGCGGACGGGTGGTGGTGGTGAACCAGGATTTCCGGATTACCCTGGACACCTTCCATGTGGCGGAGAACCGGCTGAATATTTCCGAGGAGGTGCTTCGCTGCTTTCAGGGGGAGAACAGCAGCAGGCTTAACCGGGAGAAGCATTACTTTGCCCAGACGGTTCCTGTCTACGACGGGTCTCCGGGACAGGGCATAGAGGGCGTGCTGGTTGTTACCGCCTCCACGGAAGCGCTGACCGGCCTGACGGATGCGGTAGGGGATAAGGTGGCTCTGTTTCAGGTGATTCTGTTTTTGGTGATGGTGATTCTGGCGGCGGCGGCAGCCGTGTTTTTGCTGCGGCCCTTCAGGGAGTTTCAGAGCAGGCTGAACCATGTGGCCCAGGGGGCGCTGGATACGGATATCAGCGGCGGCGTCTACCGTGAGATCAGGGATATATCCGACGCGGTGGGAAAGACCATCGACAAGCTGCGCGCCGTGGATCAGTCCAGGCAGGAGTTTGTATCCAACGTGTCTCATGAGCTGAAGACGCCGATCACCTCGATCCGCGTGCTGGCGGACTCCCTGATGGGGATGGGAGAGGTGCCGGTGGAGCTTTACCGGGAATTTATGGAGGATATTTCCGATGAAATTGACCGGGAAAGCAAGATCATCGATGATCTGCTGTCCCTGGTGAAGATGGATAAGTCCGAGGCGGAGCTGAATATCGCCCAGGTCAATGTGAATACGCTGGTGGAGCAGACCTTAAAGCGTCTCCGCCCGATTGCCAACAAGCGCAAGGTGGAGCTGATATTCGAGAGCATCCGGGATGTGACGGCGGATGTGGATGAGATGAAGCTTTCCCTGGCCGTGACAAACCTGGTGGAGAATGCCATCAAGTACAATGTGGAGGAGGGCTGGGTCCGGGTGACTCTGGATGCGGACCACAAGTTTTTCTATCTGAAGGTGGCCGACTCCGGCATCGGTATTCCGGAGGAGGTGCAGGACCGGATTTTCGAGCGGTTCTTCCGGGTGGACAAGGCGCGTTCCAGGGAGACCGGCGGAAGCGGACTGGGACTGGCCATTACCCGCAACGTGGTTCTGATGCACAAGGGCGCCATCAAGCTGTCGAGCAAGGACGGGGAGGGCAGCGTGTTTACTCTGCGGATCCCGTTAAACTATATTGCATAGCAGGAGGACGGAGATGAAATTACTGAGAAAATACATGCTCCTGCTGGCGGCGCTTTTTCTGGCCGGCGTCTGCTCCGGCTGCAGCGGGGAGGAGGAACCCCTGAAGGAAGGGGAGCGAAGCTATCAGGTATATTATTTAAATCCGGGGATGACCCGGCTTGTGCCGTCGGAGTACCGCACAGATACCTCGGATCCGGATGCGCTGGTAAAGGAACTGTTTGACTGTATGCAGAATGCGCCGGCGGATTTGGACGCCCAGGTGGCCCTTTCGGAGAAGGTGGTGTACCAGGGAGCCAGGCGGGAGGACATGGTGCTCTATCTGTTTTTTGATACCAATTACACCAGCATGCCGTCTGTGCGGGAGATTCTGTGCCGGGCGGCGCTGACCAAGACCATGACGCAGATTGAGGGGATCGATTATATTAATATTTATTCCGGCGAGCAGCCCCTTCTGGACAGCAGCGGCATGCCGGTGGGCGCTTTGTCGGCGGCGGATTTTGTGGAGGGGATTTCCGACATCAACGCCTATGAGCGGACGGAGCTGACCCTTTATTTTACGGATGAGGAGGGGAGCCTTCTTTATCCGGAAACAAGAAGCGTGATGCACAATATCAATACCTCTGTGGAGCGGATGATTCTGGATGAGCTGATCAGCGGGCCGGAGACGCCGGGGCTGCAGCCCACTCTGCCGCCTGATACGAAGCTTCTGAACGTATCGGTGAATGAGAATGTATGCTACCTGAATTTTGACAGCTCCTTTCTGACCAACCCGCTGGAGGTAAAGGATTACATTCCGATTTATTCCATTGTCAATTCCTTGTCTGTACAGCACTCGGTCAACCGGGTGCAGATTACCGTGAACGGGGAGCAGAATGTGATGTTTCGGGATGCCATTTCCCTGAGCACCATATTTGAGCGGAATCTTGACTATATAGGAGGGACAGAGAATTAAACGGCCATTGCTTTTGCTGACGGGAGGATTCGTACTTGGAGAGGCACTGATCCTGCAGAAAAGCGTGGTATTGGAGATGATGGCAGCCGGGATGCTGCCCATAGCAGCAGGAATTCTGATCTCTGTAAGAAGGCGTCTGCCGGCCGCGGCAGGCCCGGGCAGAGGGCAGGATTTCTTTCGGTGGAAAGGCAGGAGCTTATGGTTGTGGCTCCTGCCTGTGTTTTTTATGGCAGGAGTTCTGCGGGCAGGATGGGCGGCAGATGTCTGCGGGCGTGAGCTGGCGCTTGGGCTTGACGGGGTTTCTGCTGCTGCGGAGGGGAGGGTTGTAAGCAGGAGGATAACGGACCGCTGGATGGTGCTGACGCTGGAAAAGGTACAGATAAAAGGCAGTGGAAACCGCCTTGGACGCCTGCAGATATATGCCGAAATGCCAATGGAAAATGATGCGGATGATCGTTATGCGGATCCCGGAGACCGCTTTGCCGTGGGCCGGCAGGTTCGGGCGGAGGGCGAGTGCACGGCCTTTGACCGGGCAAAGAATCCCGGAGAGTTTGATTTCTGTATCTATTACCGGTCTCAAAAGCTGAATTACCGGATGTTCGCCGATTCTCTGGAGGTGACAGGCGGCAGGACGGCCTGGATCCGCGAGGGGCTTTGCAGGCTGTCCTTCCTGGCGGGGCAGATTCTGGACCGGTCGGCGGGGGAGGACGCGGGGGTGTTCCAGGCGCTGATGCTGGGAGACAAGGCGTTTCTGCCGGAGGAGACAAGAGCCCTGTACCAGGAAAATGGAATCGCTCATCTGCTGGCTATCAGCGGCCTTCATCTGTCGCTGGTGAGCCTGGCTGTGTATGGCCTCTGCCGCAGGCTGGGGGCGGGCTTTGGGCTGGCCGGGATTTTTGGCGGAATGATTCTGACCGGATACGCGGCGCTGACCGGGGCGTCCCCTTCGGTTATCCGCGCCCTGATCATGGCGCTCTGCGGCTTTGCGGCCTCTTATCTGGGGCGGACCTATGATCTTTTGTCTGCGCTGGCTTTGTCCGGCCTCTGGATATTGTGGGACAGCCCGTATCTGATGTGTCAGGCTGGGGTGCAGCTTTCCTTTGGAGCTCTGGCAGGGATCGGAGCGGCGGCTCCGCGGCTGGGGGAGGCGGGCGCGGGGGATGCGCAGAATGTCAGCATCGGCATGCAGCTTACAACGCTGCCGCTGGTTCTGTATCATTTTTTTCAGTATCCGCTGTACGGCATATTTCTGAATCTGATCACGGTTCCGCTTATGGGGATTGTGGTAGCTTCCGGCAGCGCGTGTATTCTGCTGGGAGCGCTGGAGGCGGCGGTATCCGCCATGGGAGCGGCAGGCCTTAAGACGGGGATGCTTTTGGCTGCGTCCGGATTTGCGGCCGGCAGCGGCCGCATGATCCTTCGGTGGTATGAGCGGTGCTGCCATGCGGCTGGCGGACTGCCGGGAAGCGTCATGATTCTCGGGCGTCCGGAGCACTGGCAGCTGGGGCTGTATTACGGACTTTTGACAGCGGCTCTCTGCTGCCGTCCGCCTGAGGGAGGAGACTGGCGGAGGCGGGCCGGACTTTGCCTGATACTCCTGGTACTCCTGCCTCTTCCGGTCCGCGGGCTGGAGGTGACGTTTCTTGATGTGGGACAGGGGGACGGCATCTGCATACGGGCGGAGGGACAGACGATTCTTGTGGACGGAGGCAGCACAGATCAGAAGCAGCTGGGGAAAAACAGGCTGGAGCCGTTTTTAAAGAGCCGGGGGATCCGGCAGGTGGACTACGCTGTTGTTTCCCATGGAGATCAGGATCATATAAGCGGCCTTCTGTATCTTCTGGAGGAGGACACGGGGATCCTGGTGAAGAATCTGATTCTTCCCGGCGCAGGATGGGGAGACCCGGCTTACGGGCCGCTGAAACACGCCGCTGCCGCCCGGGGCTGCACCCTTCTGTGGATGGAACAGGGCAGCAGACTTGTGCTTGGACGGCTGGAGATGTCCTGCCTCTATCCGCCGTCCCGGGAAAGAGCGCCGGAGGACAGAAATGAGCAGTCTCTGGTAATCCGTCTGGCCTACGGCGGTTTTACCATGATGCTGACCGGAGACATGAGCGCCGAGGGAGAGGCGGAGGTATTAAAACAGGAGCAGGAACCGGTTATGGTGCTGAAAATCGCTCATCACGGCTCCAGATATTCAACCTCAGAGCCATGGCTGGAGGCTCTGGAGCCGGAATGGGCGGTGATTTCCTATGGAGAGGACAACCGTTACGGCCATCCTCATCAGGAGGTGACAGAAAGACTTCAGGAGAGGGGAACAGTCCTCTGGGAAACCGCAAAGGACGGAGCGGTCATTGTCCGGACGGACGGCAGGCAGGTGCGCTGGGAGACCTGGGCCGGGCAGAAAAATAAATAATTGGTTTTTTCATGGAAATCCTGTATAATATAGAAAATATCTTCACAGGAGAACCGCTTATGCAGACGCTTAACAAAGACATAAAGGAGAGTACCTTCCGCCCGGTGTATCTGCTTTACGGGGAGGAGAGATTTCTCGTAAACAGCTATAAAAACCGTTTAAAGGAGGCGGTGATCGGCGATGACGCCATGAACTTTTCCAGCTTTGAGGGGAAAGGGACCGATGTGGATGAGCTGATCCGTCTGGCTGACACCATGCCCTTTTTTGCGGAAAGGAGGCTGATTCTGGTGGAGGAAAGCGGATTTTTTAAGAACGCGCCGGAGGCTCTTGTAAACTACCTGCCCTCTATGCCGGACACCACCTGTCTGTTGTTTGTGGAGTCCCAGGTGGACAAGCGGGGCAGGCTTTACAAAAAAGTGAAGGATATGGGATATGCGGCGGAGCTTGGCCGCCAGGATACGGCCCAGCTCTCCCGGTGGGCGGGGGGAATCCTGGCAAAGGAAGGGCGGAAGATTACAGGCCGTACCATGGAGCTTTTCCTGAGCATGACCGGCGATGATATGGAAAATATCCGCATGGAGCTGGAAAAGCTGATCAGCTATACCATGGGGCGGGAGATCATCACAGACGAGGATGTGAGGGCGATCTGCACCGTGCAGGTGACCAACAAAATCTTTGATATGGTTGCGGCCATCGTAAACCGTCAGCCTCGGAAGGCCATGGACCTATATGAGGATCTGCTGACCTTAAAGGAGCCGCCCATGCGGATTCTTTTCCTGATTGCCAGACAGTTCAATCAGCTTCTGCAGGTAAAGGAGCTGGCGGGGAAGGGGATGGAGAAGGGAGCCATCGCCTCAAAGCTGAAGCTGCAGCCCTTTGTGGCAGGAAAGATCATGGCGCAGGCCAGGCAGTTTTCACGGGAACAGATCCTTGCCTGTGTGAAGCTGTGCGTGGAGGCGGAGGAAGCGGTAAAGCGCGGAAGGCTTCAGGACAGGCTTGCTGTGGAGCTTTTGATTTCGGGGAAATATTAGGAAGAGGCAGCAGGAAGCAGACAGATGAAAAATCAGAGCAGATTTTTGCTGCATTCTCATGAAAAACAAAAGACCCCGGTTTTCCACACCTGAAAACCGGGGTCTTTCTTATATTCGTTTCGCTTTATCCAGTCAATGATTGATTAGGCCATGGCGTTGACAGCCTTGGAGAGACGGGAAACCTTTCTGGAAGCGGTGTTCTTGTGATATACACCCTTGCTGGTAGCTTTCTCAATCTCGGAAGTAGCGGCGATCAGACATGCAGAGGCAGCAGCCTTGTCTCCGGCAGCGACAGCAGCGTCTACTTTCTTGCAGGCAGTCTTCACCTTGGATCTGATTGCCTTGTTTCTAGCGGCCTTGGTTTCGTTTACTAAAATTCTTTTTTTAGCAGATTTAATATTTGCCAATCTGGGCACCTCCAATTATAAATAATATTCATAGTCTTTGGTTTGCATCAAAGTCTGGACACGGACAGTTTCAATGTAAACATACTTTTGTATTCTACCTAATCCGCCAGAAAATGTCAATACATAATTTGAGGTTTTTGAAGAAAAATACTCATTGTGAGACCAGAAAAAATCAGAAAATGAAAAGCAGACGGAGGATGGCAGGATATGGCGGATGAGGCGATGGAAAAACGGAAGCCGGATTTTGAGATTCGGACGGATCTGGCTCTGGAGGAGAGGGAGAGCTTTCCGGGAGACGGAGGGGAGATCCGCGGGGTTTCTCTTCGGGAATGGAGGGAGAATGGCTCCGATATCCGGATGACCGAGGTGAAGATTCTGGACGGGAACGGGGAGCGGGCCATGGGCAAGCCGCGCGGCACCTATCTGACCCTGGAGGCGGACAGGCTGCGGCAGAAGGACGAGGAATACCACAGGGAGGCGGCTGTTCAGCTGGCCGGCCAGATCCGCCGTCTGCTTGCAGGCATGACCGGACGGACTGAATGGAGTATTCTGACGGCGGGACTGGGAAACAGTCAGGTGACTCCGGACGCTCTGGGGCCGGAGGTGGCGGGGAGACTGCGGGTTACCCGACATTTGGAAGGACAATACGGAACGGGCTTCTGCCGCAGGCGCGGACTTCCTGTTTTAAGCGGGATTGTGCCGGGCGTGATGGCTCAGACAGGGATGGAGACGGCGGAGATTCTGAAAGGAATTATCCGGGAGACAAAGCCGGATGTACTGATTGCAGTTGACGCTCTGGCCGCCAGAAGCATCCGCCGCCTGGGCACCACGATCCAGCTGACAGATACGGGTATTCACCCCGGCTCCGGCGTGGGGAACCATCGTCACAGCCTGACAGAGGAAAGCCTGGGAATTCCGGTTCTTGCCATTGGCGTTCCCACGGTTGTGGGGGCGGCGGCCATCGTCCACGATACGGCGGACGCCATGATCCGGGCTCTGTGGGACAGTACGGCGGGCGGCGGGATAGGAGGATTTTTGCAGAAGCTGGATTCGGAGGAGCAGTACGATCTGATCCGGGAGCTTCTGGAGCCGGAATTCGGGAGTCTTTATGTGACGCCGCCGGATATCGATGAAACCATCAGGCTGCTTGGACAAACGATTTCGGATGGCATTCATCGGGCGCTGTTTTAAAAAGGGCTGTTATGAAGACGGTGGTAAAAAGCCCGGAAATACTTGAACGGCCAGTCCATCTGTGTTATGATATCTTGTACCTTTGGGCTGAAAATGCAGAGGGGTGCATATGAAGCCCGGAAAAGAACAGGAAAAGACGAGAATTATAAGGATGATATCGTATTTGATTGTATGCCCGCTGGTATTTCTGGCCGGATTCGTGGACGCTATTGCCGGAGGCGGCGGGCTGATTTCCCTCCCGGCTTATATTATTGCAGGGGTGCCGGCTCATTTTGCCCTGGGAACCAATAAGCTGGCGTCCGCCATGGGAACCAGCGTGTCTACCGGCAGATATCTGAAGAATGGGTATCTGAAGGGAAGGCGGACGGTTCAGCTGGCTGTCTGCGCCTGCGCGGCCTCCCTGATTGGTTCTTCGATCGGTTCCAGCCTGTCGCTGCTGGTCAGCGAGCAGGTGCTGAAGAATCTGATGATCCCGGTGCTTCCGGTGGTGGCCTTTTATGTGCTGCGCAATAAAAGCCTTGGCAGCGTAAAGCAGGGAGAGCCGCTGCCGGAGCCGGCTGTATTTGCCATTGCTCTTCTGGCGGCATTTCTGATCGGAGGGTATGACGGCTTTTACGGGCCGGGTACGGGAACCTTTCTTCTGCTGATTCTGACGGGAGCGGCGAGGATGGATGTGCGGAGGGCCTCTGCCCTGACGAAGGTGATCAACCTGTCCTCCAATGTGGCGGCGCTGGCGACCTTTCTGGTCAATGGCACCGTATATTTTGGCATGGGGCTGACGGCGGGAGCGTTCTGCATCGCGGGCCATTACCTGGGCTCCGGCCTGGTGGTGCACAACGGGCAGCGGATCGTGCGCCCGGTGATTCTTGCGGTGCTGGCCATTCTTTTTATAAAAATAATAACCGGTACATAATGATTGCACGGCAATGATTATACGGATGAAAGAGGAGATATGCTATGAAGTGGACAAAATTCACGCTGCAGACCACCACGGAGGCGGTGGACTTAATCAGCAGCATGCTGGAGGAATTCGGCATTGAGGGGATTGAGATTGAGGACAATGTGCCCCTGTCCGAGTCGGACACGAAGGGAATGTTCATCGATATCCTGCCGGAGCTGCCGCCGGATGACGGAAGCGCGAAGGTCAGCTTTTATCTGGAGGATTTAAGCGGTCTGGAGGAGATTTTGAGAAATATTGAGGAGGGCCTCGACGATCTGAGCCAGTTTGTGGACGTGGGCGAGCGGACCATTTCGGTATCCGAGACGGAGGACAAGGACTGGATCAACAACTGGAAGCAGTATTTTAAGCCGTTTACAGTGGATGATATTCTGATCAAGCCTACCTGGGAGGAGATCCCGGAGGAGCACAGGGACAAGCTGCTGATTCAGATTGACCCGGGGACGGCCTTTGGAACCGGTATGCACGAGACGACCCAGCTGTGCATCCGTCAGCTGCGTAAGTACATCCGCGGCGGCGAGCAGGTGCTGGATGTGGGAACAGGAAGCGGGATTCTGGGCATAGCGGCCCTGAAGCTTGGAGCCGGCCGGGTGTTCGGCACGGATCTGGATGAGAATGCGGTTGCGGCCGTGGGAGAGAATATGGAGTCCAACGGGATTCCCGGCGGCAGCTTTACGGTGGTTCAGGGCAATATCATCGATGATGAGAGCGTTCAGAACCAGGCGGGTGCGGAGTGTTATGATATTGCTGTGGCAAATATTCTTGCACCTGTGATTATCATGCTGCAGGGAGAGATTTCCATGCATTTAAAGCACGGCGGCATTTTCATCACCTCCGGCATTATCAATACGAAGGAAGAGGATGTGCGCCGGGCCATGGAGGCCAATGAGCAGCTGGAGATTCTGGAAACGACGTATCAGGGCGAGTGGGTATCCATCACAGCCCGCAGAAGATAAAGGAGCGGCAGCGTGTATCATTTTTTTGTGACTCCGGCCCAGATTGAGGATGGATATGCGGTGATTACGGGCCAGGATGTGAATCATATCCGCAATGTGCTGCGGATGAAGCCGGGCGAAAAGGTGGGAATCCGGGACGGGATTTCCCGCAGCTACGTCTGTGAACTGGAGGAGCTGGGCACAGACCGGATCCGGGCGCGGATTCTGTCGGAGGAGACGGATTCCAGCGAGCTTCCGGCCAGACTTTATCTGTTCCAGGGACTACCCAAGGGAGATAAGATGGAGTTTATTATCCAGAAGGCGGTGGAGCTTGGCGTGTATCAGATCATTCCGGTAGCTACCCGCCGGGCGGTTGTAAAGCTGGACGGCAGGAAGGAAGAAGCGAAGCGGAAACGGTGGAACGCCATTGCGGAAAGCGCGGCAAAGCAGTCGGGCAGGATGCTTGTACCGGAGGTGACGGGGGTTATGACTCTGAGCGAAGCTTTGTCCATATCGGGAGCATTCGATATAAATCTGATTCCCTATGAGCTTGAAGAGGGGATGGAGAGGACAAAAGCTGTGCTGAACCAGGTAAGGCCAGGTATGAGCGTGGGAATCTACATCGGCCCGGAAGGCGGCTTCGATGTGGAGGAGGTGGAGCAGGCCAGGGCCTGCGGCGTTCATCCGGTGACGCTGGGCAGACGGATCCTGCGGACGGAGACAGCGGGACTTACAGCTCTGTCCATTCTGATGTTTCAGCTGGAGCAGTAACACGGTAAGGAGATATTTCATGGAAGCCTATTTTGATAACGCGGCTACGACCCGGGTCCTGGACAGCGTCAGGGACATTGTGGTGAAGGCCATGACGGAGGATTACGGGAATCCGTCCGCCAAACACAGAAAAGGGATGGAGGCGGAGGAGTATATCCGCAGAGCGCGCGCCATCATTGCCGGGACGCTGAAGGTGCCGGAAAAGGAGATTTTGTTCACCTCCGGCGGTTCGGAATCCAACAATATGGCGCTGATCGGCGGAGCGCTGGCAAACCGGCGGGCAGGAAACCATCTGATTACTACGGCGGTGGAGCATCCGTCCGTATACAATCCGATGGCGTACCTGGAGGAGCTGGGATTTGAGATCACGTATCTTCCTGTGGATCACAACGGGCATATCAGTCTGGAGCAGCTTAAGGAGGCGGTCCGGCCGGATACGATTCTTGTATCAGTGATGTACGTGAACAATGAGGTGGGGGCGGTAGAGCCGGTGGAGGAGATTGCCCGTATCGTAAAAGAAAGGAATCCGGCGGCGCTGTTTCATGTGGATGCGATCCAGGCATACGGAAAATATGTGATCCGGCCGAAAAAGCAGGGGATCGATCTGATGTCTGTCAGCGGCCATAAAATCCATGGCCCGAAGGGCGTGGGATTTCTGTACATACGAAGCGGCGTGAAAATCAGACCGCTGATTTACGGCGGCGGCCAGCAGGGAAATCTGCGGTCCGGCACGGAGAATGTGCCGGGAGTGGCGGGGCTTGGCGAGGCGGCCAGGGTGATGTACGAGAATCACCAGGAAAAGCTTGACCGGATTACGGCTCTGAAGGATTATATGACGGACCGCTTAGGCGAGATCGAGGGAGCGGTGGTGAACAGCAGAAAGGGAGCGGAAAGCGCTCCGCAGATTGTCAGCGTCAGCTTTGAGGGAGTCCGCAGCGAGGTTCTTCTTCATGCGCTGGAGGACCGGGGAATCTATGTTTCCTCCGGATCGGCCTGTTCCTCCCATCACCCGGGAGTCAGCGGAACCTTAAAGGGAATCGGACTGGAGCAGAGATACCTGGACGCTACGGTCCGCATCAGCTTCGGCCTGTTTAACAGAATGGAAGAGATCGATTACTGCATTGATACATTAAAGGAGCTTCTGCCGGTGCTCAGGCGCTACCGGAGGGGATAAAAGCACAGGAAGGGATAAAATAAACATATGGTATATCAGTCATTTTTGATTAAATATGCGGAAATTGGAACAAAGGGAAAGAACAGATATCTGTTCGAGGACGCGCTGATCAGGCAGATCAAAAATGCCCTGCGCCGTGTGGACGGACGGTTTTCCATTTCCAAGGAGTCGGGGCGTATTTATGTGCAGGCAGAGTCTGATTATGATTATGACGAGGTGATCGAGGCGCTGCAGCGAGTGTTCGGCATTGCCTGGATCTGCCCCATGCTGCAGATAGAGGACAAGGATTTTGACCATATCAGGCAGGTGGTCACCGAATATATCAAAGAGGCGTATCCGGACAGGCATTTCACCTTTAAGGTGGACAGCCGGCGGGCGGATAAAACCTACCCGATTCATTCAGAGGAGATGAACCGGCAGCTGGGAGAGGCGATTCTGGACGCCTGTCCGGAGACCTCAGTGGATGTGCATAAGCCGCAGGTCCTTTTAAAGGTGGAGGTCCGCAAGGTGGTAAACATCTATTCCCTGATGATTCCGGGACCGGGCGGCATGCCGGTGGGGACAAACGGAAAGGCCATGCTTCTGCTGTCAGGAGGAATCGACAGTCCGGTGGCCGGTTATATGATCGCCAAGCGTGGGGTGAAGATCGATGCGGTGTACTTTCACGCGCCGCCCTACACCAGCGACCGTGCGAAGCAGAAGGTGGTGGACCTGGCGAAGCTGGTGGCCCGTTATTCCGGACCGATTCCTCTTGCCATTGTGAATTTTACTGATATTCAGCTTTACATTTATGAGCAGTGCCCCCACGAGGAGCTGACCATCATTATGCGGCGGTACATGATGCGGATTGCGGAGGAGCTGGCGAAAAAGATGGATTCTCTGGCGTTGATTACAGGGGAGAGCATCGGGCAGGTGGCGTCTCAGACGGTTCAGTCTCTGGCCGCTACCAACGAGGTCTGCACCATGCCGGTGTTCCGTCCGCTGATCGGCTTTGACAAACAGGAGATTATTGATATTTCCGAAAAGATCGGCACCTTTGAGACCTCGATTCAGCCTTATGAGGATTGCTGCACCATCTTTGTGGCAAAGCATCCGGTGATCAAGCCGAACCTGAATATGATCCGCAAGTCAGAGCTGAATCTTCAGGAGAAGATCGATGAGATGGTGAAGGAAGCGATTGATTCCGCAGAGCTTGTGTGGTGTGAATAAAGAATAACGAAAAAAGGATGCTTTTTAAGCATCCTTTGACATCCGCAGAAAATTACTTGATGATGTAGGGGGCCAGGGTCTCCAGAATCTCATCAATACCGGCCTCGGCGTGGATATTTAAATCGATGGGCTTGGATAAATCCAGGCTGAAGATGCCCATGATGGACTTGGCGTCAATCACGTATCTGCCGGATACAAGGTCGAAGTCAACGTCAAACTTGGTCAGATCATTTACAAAGGACTTCACTTTATCAATTGAATTTAAAGAAATACGTACTGTTTTCATGTAGAGGAACCTCCTTAATCATGTTCGCTTAATTTATATTGTTGGCATGGGGGAATACGCCTCGTCTGCCTCATCTCCATACTAACGGGAGATGGGCGAAAAGTCAATAGGCAGTTTGTGTGAAAAACAGATGAAGAAGGCAAAGGATAAAAGCAACAGGGAAATTACAGTACAGGGAGAGTGGATATGCGCACAGCGGCGTTACATAATCTGGGCTGCAAGGTGAATTCCTATGAAACGGAGGCCATGCAGCAGCTTTTGGAGGAGGCGGGCTACAGGATTGTGCCCTTTCAGGAAAAGGCGGACGTTTACCTGATCAACACCTGCTCCGTAACGAATATTGCAGACAGGAAATCGCGGCAGATGCTGCACCGGGCGAAAAAGCAGAATCCGGAGGCGGTGGTCGTGGCTGCCGGGTGCTATGTCCAGGCGGCCTCGGAGGAGCTGAAAAAGGATCTGTCTGTAGATGTGATTATCGGCAACAATAAGAAAAAGGAGCTGGTTCCGATCCTGGAGGCATTCTTTGAAAGCAGAGAGGGCCGGGATGAGGACGGCGGCCGGGAAGCCGGCTGGGGCTGTCAGTCGCATGTGGAGGATATCGGCCGGGATCATCAGTATGAAGAGCTGAAGATAAGCAGGATTGCGGATCATACCAGAGCGTTTCTGAAGGTGCAGGACGGCTGCAATCAGTTTTGCAGCTATTGTATTATCCCCTATGTCCGGGGCCGGGTCCGCAGCCGCCGTCCGGAGGATGTGGAGGCGGAGGTTCAGAAGCTGTCTGAAAAGGGCTATCAGGAGGTAGTGCTGACCGGCATCCACTTAAGCTCCTACGGCGTGGATTTTTCCGGGGAACAGAGGGAGGATCTTCTGGGACTGATCAAGCGGATTCACCAGGTTCCCGGAATACAGCGGATCCGTCTGGGCTCGCTGGAGCCGCGGATTATCACGGAGGAGTTTGTAAAGGAGCTGTCATGCCTTGAAAAGGTCTGTCCGCATTTCCATCTGTCCTTACAGAGCGGCTGCAATGCCACTCTGGCGCGGATGAACCGCCGTTATACCAGGGAGGAGTACGCGGACCGGTGTGCGCTTTTGCGCCGGTATTTTGACAATCCGGCTGTCACCACAGATGTAATCGTTGGATTTCCGGGAGAAACTGCAGAGGAGTTTGAAGAGACAAGAAGCTTCCTGGAGCAGATCGGATTTTATGAGATGCATATTTTCAAGTATTCAAGAAGAGCGGGAACAAGAGCCGACCGGATGCCGGATCAGGTGCCGGAGCAGGTGAAGTCGGAGCGCAGCGATATTCTTCTGGAGATGGAAAAGCGGATGTCGGCCAGCTACCGGAAGAGCTTTGCAGGCCGGAGAACAACGGTGCTTTTGGAGGAGCCGGTGGTCATCGGCGGCAGGGAATATATGGCCGGATTTACGAAGGAATATGTGAAGGCGGCGCTTCCGGCAGGAGAAAACAGGAAAAACACCATGGTGGAGGGCGTCCTGACCCATATGCTGGATGAAGAGGTTCTGTTTTTGTCTGCGGAAAAGCTTTAAACGATGCAGCTGTTCAGAACGGGTCCTGAACGGCTGCGAAAAATTTTTCTTGCCGAAACGGACAAAGTGGTATAGAATAGAGAAGAATAGTTAAAGGACGTGAGGAACATGGGCGAAATTCATAACACACAGTTTTTCAGGGCAGTACAGGAGAATAAGATGGATGTCAGCCAGGTTTTGGAGCTGGTATACGCAGCACTCAGGGAAAAGGGATACAATCCGGTGAATCAGATCGTAGGATACATCATGTCCGGAGATCCCACTTATATTACCAGCCACAAGGGAGCCCGGAGCCTGATTATGAAGGTGGAGCGGGACGAGATCCTGGAAGAGCTGATGACGGTATATATTGATACAAAGCTGAGATAACCGGGCGAAGTGTGCCCTTTTACTTATTGATAAGAAAAAAGAATGCTGCCAGCCGTATCCTTTTGATTGGCTGGCAGTCTTTTCTGTGACCTGGAGCGTGTATGAGGATTTTGGGACTGGACTATGGCTCGAAAACTGTCGGAGTGGCAGTTTGTGACCCGCTGGGGATAACAGCCCAGGGTGTGGAAACCATTACCCGCAAGGAAGAGAACAAGCTGAGAAGGACGCTGGCGCGGCTTGAGGCATTGATTGCCGAATACGAGATTGAAACGATAGTTTTGGGTTATCCTAAGAATATGGATGATTCCATTGGCGAGCGGGCAAGAAAGACGGAGGAATTCCGTGACGCGCTGATACGCCGGACAGGGCTTCCGGTGGTTCTGTGGGATGAGCGTCTGACAACTATAGAAGCAAACGAAATTTTAATAGAAAGCGGAGTGCGCAGAGAGGACCGGAAAAAGGTGATTGACAAGATTGCAGCCACCCTGATTCTGCAGTCCTATTTAAGCACTCTCAGGGAGTGAGAACGTGACGCAGGAAGAGAAGATTACCTTGCAGACGGACACCGGGGAGCCGGTGGATTTTTACGTGCTGGAGGAAACAAGAATCAACGGGATGAATTATCTTCTGGTGACAGATTCCGGAGATGAGGATGAGGACGGCGAGTGCTATATCCTGAAGGACGTGTCAAGACAGGAGGACGGCGATGCTGTCTATGAGTTTGTGGAGAATGAGGACGAGATGGATTATCTGTTCCGGATCTTCACGGAGCTTTTGGAGGACGCAGAGGTAGAGATCTGCAGGTGACAGGGCAGATGCAGGTGGTTCCGGAGACCATCGCATCCCGCCCGGGAGAGCATTGGACTGCGGAAGATAATATATATGCTGACGAAAAGAAACTGCCCGGAGATTGGACTGGCGGCCATTTACCGCACGGTTCAGGCTCTGGTTGGTTTGCATGTCATTGACCGGGAAAGCTCTGAGGATGGGCGGGATAAAAATATACGGGTACACAGAACGTGCGCCGCAAAGCGGAAATGATAAAAAGATAAAGACAGTGAGAATTTGGAGGAAGATTATTAATGACAGAAAAACAGAACATGAACTTGGAAGGAAAGGACTGGCAGAAGGACGTGGCCGTGGAGCTGCCGGACGCAGGACGGAGCCAGGAGGCGCCGGCTTCTGCAGGAGCCGAGGATAAAAGCGGCGAAGGCACGGAAAGCCGGCGCAGAGAAAGCGCGGGAGCCAGACGGAGCGGAAAGCCGGCAGGCAGGCGCAGCGCAAGGCCTGCGGTGAAGACCGGAGAGAGAGCCGAAGGCCGGACGTCGGCAAGAACAGGAGAAAAGGCCGGGAGCCGGACTGCGGCCAGGACAGGCGAGAAAGCGGAGAACCGGACATCGGCAGGAACAGGCGAGAAGGCCGAGGGCCGTACAGCAGCAAGGACGGCGGAAAGGGCGGCGGGAAAGGCCGGAGAGAGAACCGGCAGGAGAGCTCCCGCAAGACCGGCGGAGAAGACGGACGGACAGGCGGCAGTCAGAACGGAAGAAAAGACCGGAAGCAGGACAGCGTCTCACGGCGCGGGACGCGGACGCCGGCCGGCTGCAAAGGCGCCGCTTCGCAGTCTTCCGGCTGAGAGCAGCGGACCGAAGGTGAAGATTATCCCCCTGGGAGGCCTGGAGCAGATCGGTATGAATATCACGGCCTTCGAGTATGAAGATACGATTGTGGTGGTGGACTGCGGACTTGCCTTCCCCACAGACGACATGCTGGGCATCGATCTGGTAATTCCGGACGTGACCTATCTGGAGCGGAATATCGACAAGGTGAAGGGCTTTGTGATCACCCATGGACATGAGGATCACATCGGCGCCCTGCCTTATATTCTTCAGAAAATCAATGTTCCGGTGTACGGCACGAAGCTGACCATCGGACTGATTGAGAATAAATTAAAAGAGCACAACCTGATGAAAAACACCAGGCGCAAGGTGGTAAAGCACGGACAGACCGTGAGCCTTGGCTGCTTTAAGGTGGAGTTTATCAAGATCAACCACAGCATTGCGGACGCGGCGGCGCTGGCGATCTTTACGCCGGCAGGCGTGATTGTTCATACAGGCGACTTCAAGGTGGACTACACGCCGGTATTCGGCGATGCTTTCGACCTGCAGCGGTTTGCGGAGCTGGGCAAGAAGGGCGTGCTGGCTCTCTTAAGCGACAGCACCAATGCCATCCGCCCGGGCTTTACGGCTTCGGAACGGACAGTGGGAAGAACCTTTGACGCGATTTTCGCAGAGCACAAGAGCAACCGGATCATTGTGGCCACCTTTGCCTCCAATGTGGACCGGG
>JAUNGW010000190.1 GCA_030524245.1 Eubacteriales bacterium | reverse complement strand
GACGCGCCATGTTGCTGGCAGGACTGCAGTCGAAGAGGTCCGCGTAAGCAAGATCAATCTTGGCATACGAGCAAAGGTCGTTATTGCAGTCATGCGCCTCCGCATACTCCAAAAACGGAGCCGCCAGCTTTTTGGCTGCAATCGCCGCACCGTGATTCTCCGGATACACAATATGAAGTCCCAGCGTCTCTGCAATTTCCTGGGGGAACAGGGAGGTTGCCCAGCCAATCTTTTCTCCCCGCGCCTTCGCCTCCATCGTTTCTGTATAAGCACCATCCAGCAATGCCCCGGCCATCAGCTGCGATTTTGCTTTTGGACGCTTTGGCTTTTCCGGAGCTGTACCTGCTGCCGAATTGATCCCCTGTCCTAAGGCTTCTGCCTGACGAATCTCCACATTTTCACTCATATTTTTCTACTCCTTTTCATGATCGTTCCACTGATTTCAAATCTCTGTATGCAAACAGCGCAGCGCCGATTGCTCCGGCGAGCTGACAATCCTCCGGAACGGTAATCGGACTGTGCAGCTCTCGCTCCATCGCCTCCACAATCCCTCGATTCTTTGCCACTCCGCCGCTCATCGCGATCGGCGCATGCACTCCGGCGCGCACCGCCAGCCCTGACACCTTACGCGCTACGGAGGCATGAATTCCGGCCACAATATCTGCCGCCTGTTCGCCTGCTGCCAGCCTGGAAATCACCTCAGATTCTGCGAACACCGCACATGTGCTGCTGATCGAAACCGGATGCTGCGCCTGCGCAGACAGCATCCCCATCTCTTCAACCGGAATATCTAAAACCCGGGCCATTGCCTCCAAAAAACGTCCTGTCCCAGCCGCACATTTATCATTCATGATAAAATTTTCCAGATTTCCTCCCAAATCCAGCGCCAGCGCCTTGGCATCCTGACCTCCAATGTCAATCACGGTACGGATCCCCGGGCACAAAAAGCTGATTCCCCGTCCATGACAGCTGACCTCGCTAAGCTCCCGATCCGCTTCTGCAAACTTCAGGCGCCCATAACCCGTTGCCACTACCCTGGCAATGTCCGCCCGGACAACCCCGGCCTGCGCAAGCACCCCCTGATACACCTGCTGCGGTCCCCGTGTGCCGGTCCCCACCGCCACCAGCTGCCGTGCCACAATCTCCTTTCCGTCCCGGATGATCACTGCTTTGGAGGCGGTAGAACCAATATCCACACCCATTGTCAGCATCGCTTCATCCCTCCTATTTCGCCGCTCCCGCAGCTTTCAGGGCGGCAATTTCTGATTCCGTATAGCCGATACGCTTCAGCACCTCGTCTGTATCACAGCCGACGGCTCCACTGTGTTTAAACGGTATATCTTTCATAGACGCAAACGTCACAGGAGTTCCAATCATCACTGTTTTTTCCCCGCCGGGATAGGTATATTCCTGCAGATAATCATTCGCCCACGCCTGCTCATCCTTCAGCACATCCTTAAAGTGCGCCAGCTTCTCATGCGCAATGTCATATTTCTCCAGCCGCTTCACCCAATGGTCGCTGTCATGCTGTATAAAAATCTCATCCAAAGCAGCAACTGCCTCTGCCCGGTGCTTATTCGTTTCTCTGATATTACAAAAACGCGGATCCACTGCCAGCTCCGGATGCTCCAGTACGCGGTCGCAAATTACCGGCCAGAGACGGTCATACTCCGGCACTGCCAGAAAGATCCATTCGCCGTCCCGGCAGCGATAGCACTGCATAATCGGACTGTTGCAGTCAAAATGCGTGCGGGGGAACTCCCGTCCATACTCGGCGCAGAGCAGCCCGTTGCTGAGGAGGAACAGTGCCGCCTGATACAAAGAAACGCTGACATGATCTCCGCCCCTGCCCAGCTTCGCCTTCAGCAGGGCCGCGCAGACTCCGGAGCACAGCGTAATCGCCGCCGCATGATCCCCAAATCCGGCAATCGTATTCATGACCTGACCGCCGCGGGGGCTTAAATCTGCCATCAGCCCGCTTCGGGAGAAAAACACGGTATAATCATAGCCCGGCTTATCCTTTAACGGCCCCTTTTCTCCATATCCCAATATCTCTGCATACACGATATCCGGATAAAGGCTATGAATGCTCTCATAATCCAGGCCCATTTTCTTCATTGCCTGCGGACGGTTATTTGTCAGAAAAACGTCACATCCCGCAATCAGCCTTAAGATTGCCTGACGCCCCTCCTCGCTTTTTCCGTCCAGACACACAAACTTCTTATTGGAGTTTTCCAAATCATAGCTGGGACATCCCTCCTCAAACTGAGGGGTTCCCTGCCCCTTATACGCAACCCGGTAGGGATCTCCTTTCGGTCCCTCAATCTTAATCACCTCAGCGCCCCAGTCTGCCAAAACCCGCCCACACATAGGTGCTGCAAAATAGGTGGTCAATTCTACCACTTTGATTCCCTCTAATGGTTTCATTTTGCTCTTCTCCTCTCCTGTTCGTTCCTGCAAGATCAGACATACGCTTCCGCAGGTCTTATCTTTTTATAAAGCAAAAATCATGCCACTTTTTCCATAACAAGGGAACCTGCTGCACCGATCATAACAAACCGCCGCCGGAACCCGGATCGGTTCCGACGGCGGTCTGCCTGTCTTCTGAAAATATTTTTTAATTCAGTCCATATTTTTTTAGTTTATACTGCAGAGTGCGGCGTGAAATGTCGAGATACCTCGCAGTCATCTCACGATGCCCGTGATTCAGCGCTAATGCCCGCTCAATACGCTCTTTTTCGTCCAGCATCCGATCCCCGCTGTGCTCTGCCAGCTTCGCTGCCTCCAGCATTCCCTCCGGAACTTCATTGATCGTAATGGTAGCCGCCGTGCTCATAATCACCAGGCGTTCCACAATATTTTTCAGCTCCCGTACATTCCCCG
>JAUNGW010000024.1:23274-25181 GCA_030524245.1 Eubacteriales bacterium | reverse complement strand
GAAAACACCAGTGTTTTCGGGGATTCTGGATTAAGAATTAGATAAATACAAATTTGTGGAGGTAAATTATATGCAATTAAAACTTGTAAAGCTGACTGCCGCATATAAAGAGCAGTTATTTGAAATGATGGATGAATGGTATGGTACAGGAGAAAAAATAATACCTTACGCTATCCGGAAAACAGACTATCATAATTTTGATAATTATGCTGCTGCAATAGAAGAATCAGGTAACAGTAAGGACTTAGTTCCTGACTCGACATTTTTTTGTCTGGATACAGAAAGAAATATTTTTGTCGGAGCAGTAAATATCAGACATTACTTAAATGAGGCTCTTTTATTAAATGGGGGACATATTGGTGACGGCGTTCGTCCGTCCGAAAGAAGGAAAGGAATCGCAACACGAATGATCGCATTGGCTTTGCAGGAGTGTAAAAAACTTGGCATCGACAAGGTTTTGATGGTATGCGACAAGCAGAATATTGGTTCGGCTAAAAGTATTATTAATAATGGCGGGATATTAGAAAATGAGGTCATTGTTGATGGTGCAGTAAAACAAAGATATTGGATACATAACTAATCAAATTTCAGTTGTGCTGAAGGGCAGGAATGCGCAGATATTTGACAGATTACTCTGTATCACATCATAACCTTCAGTTATATTATAAATTCCATTCCTGTATGGATTTTCAAAAGAAATTCCCGGCGTTCAGTTGAAAAATGGCTATAAATGCGCTAATATGAAAGATAACACCCTGTTTTACAGACAAAAAGCAGGGAAAAGCAGCAGCGAAAAGAGGAGACAGCCGATGAATTGTAAGATTGTGACTATTCCGGGAGACGGAATCGGACCGGAGATTGTGCGGGAGGCATGCAGAGTCCTTGATCGTGTGGGCGAGGTTTACGGCCACACCTTTTCCTATACGGAGGTGCTGATGGGGGGATGCTCCATCGATGCCTACGGGGTTCCTTTAACGGAGGAAGCCCTTGAGACAGCAAGAAAAAGCGATGCGGTGCTTTTGGGAGCCGTCGGCGGCAATGTGGGAAATTCCCGCTGGTATGACGCTGCTCCGAATCTGCGACCGGAGGCAGGGCTTCTGGCAATCAGAAAGGGACTGAATCTGTTTGCCAATATCCGTCCGGCTTATCTTTACAGAGAGCTGGCAGATGCCTGCCCGCTGAAGAAGGAGATCATCGGAGACGGCTTTGATATGGTGATCATGCGCGAGCTGACCGGCGGCCTGTATTTCGGAGCCCGCTGCACCGAGGAGGTGGACGGCGTGCTGCAGGCCACCGACACCCTTACCTACAGCGAAAAGGAGATCCGGCGGATCGCCGTCAAGGCCTTTGATATCGCCATGAAGCGGCGGAAGCACGTGATCAGCGTGGATAAGGCCAACGTGCTGGATTCCTCCAGACTCTGGAGAAAGGTCGTGGAGGAGGTCGCCGCGGATTATCCGGAGGTGAGGCTGGAGCACATGCTGGTTGATAACTGCGCCATGCAGCTTGTGATGAATCCCGGCCAGTTTGACGTGGTTCTGACGGAGAATATGTTCGGCGATATTTTATCGGATGAGGCCAGTATGATTACCGGCTCCATCGGTATGCTTTCCTCCGCAAGCTTAAACGAAAGCAAGTTCGGCATGTATGAGCCGAGCCACGGCTCTGCCCCGGATATTGCGGGAAAGGATCTGGCCAATCCCATAGCCACCATTTTATCGGCAGCCATGATGCTGCGTTACTCCTTTGACCTGGATAAGGAGGCGGATGCCATTGAGGCGGCTGTGCAGCAGGTGCTGACAGAGGGGTACCGTACCGGCGATATTATGTCGGACGGCTGTGAAAAGGTCGGAACCACAGAGATGGGACGGCTGATTGCAGAGCGTATCTGCTGAGTCATTGTCAGT
>JAUNGW010000024.1:5636-23264 GCA_030524245.1 Eubacteriales bacterium | reverse complement strand
ATATGAGCACATAAGGAGGAGTTGCAGTTATGAGAAGTGATAATGCAAAGTCAGGGATGCAGCAGGCGCCGGCCCGCTCCCTGTTCCGGGCGCTGGGTCTGACGGACGAGGAGCTGGAACGCCCGCTGATCGGTATAGTAAGTTCCTACAACGAAATCGTTCCCGGACATATGAATCTGGACAAGATTGTGGACGCGGTGAAGCAGGGCGTTGCCATGGCCGGAGGAACTCCCATTGTATTTCCGGCGATTGCGGTCTGCGATGGTATTGCCATGGGCCATGTGGGCATGAAATATTCCCTGGTGACCAGAGATCTGATCGCCGATTCCACAGAGTGTATGGCGATGGCGCATCAGTTCGACGCGCTGGTGATGGTGCCGAACTGCGATAAGAACGTGCCGGGGCTTCTGATGGCGGCGGCCCGCCTGAATATCCCCACGGTGTTCGTCAGCGGCGGTCCCATGCTGGCCGGCCATGTAAACGGGCGCAAACGCAGTCTTTCCAGCATGTTTGAGGCGGTTGGCTCCTATGCCGCCGGAACCATGAGCGGGGAGGAGGTAAAGGAGTTCGAGTGCAAGGTCTGCCCCACCTGCGGCTCCTGCTCCGGCATGTATACGGCCAACAGCATGAACTGCCTGACCGAGGTGCTGGGTATGGGACTGAAAGGCAACGGGACCATTCCCGCCGTTTACTCCGAGCGTCTGGCACTGGCAAAGCATGCGGGCATGGCTGTTATGGATATGCTTAAGAAAAACATCTGCCCCCGGGATATTATGACCGAGGCGGCATTTAAGAATGCGCTGACCATGGATATGGCGCTGGGCTGCAGCACCAACAGCATGCTGCATCTGCCGGCCATCGCCCACGAGGCAGGTGTGGAGTTAAATGTGGACATTGCCAATGAAATCAGCGCAAAGACTCCGAATCTCTGCCATCTGGCGCCTGCGGGCCCCACCTATATGGAGGATCTGAACGAGGCGGGAGGCATTTACGCGGTGATGAACGAGATCAGCAAGCTGGGACTGCTCGATTTAAGCTGTATGACCGTTACGGGAAAGACCGTAGGGGAGAATATCAAAGGCTGCGTCAACAGGAATCCGGAGGTCATCCGCACCGTGGAGAATCCCTACTCCAAAACAGGCGGCATCGCTGTTCTGCGCGGAAACCTGGCGCCTGATTCCTGTGTGGTGAAGCGCTCCGCCGTTGTGCCGGAGATGCTGGTTCACGAGGGACCGGCCCGCGTATTTGACTGCGAGGACGATGCCATTGCCGCGATCAAGGGCGGCAGAATCGTGGCAGGCGATGTGGTTGTGATCCGCTATGAGGGACCGAAGGGCGGACCGGGCATGAGAGAGATGTTAAATCCCACCTCCGCCATTGCAGGTATGGGACTGGGCTCCTCTGTGGCGCTTGTGACGGACGGACGGTTTTCCGGCGCGTCCCGCGGCGCGTCCATCGGGCATGTATGTCCGGAGGCGGCTGCAGGAGGCCCCATCGGACTGGTGCAGGAGGGCGATATCATTGCCATCGATATCAACGCCAATACCATCAATATGAAGGTGTCCGATGAAGAGCTGGCGAGACGGCGGGCCTGCTGGACGCCGAAGAAGACGGAGGCGTCCGGATACTTAAAGCGCTATGCCCAGCTTGTGACAAGCGCGGACAGAGGCGCCGTACTGCAGGGAAACTAGTATCATACAGAGTATAGATAAGGAGTTTTTAATATGGCCGAAACCAGAGTGATCAACGGCTCGGAGATTCTCATTGAGTGTCTGAAGGAACAGGGAGTAAAGACTGTGTTCGGATATCCGGGCGGTGCGATTTTGAATATTTACGATGCGCTTTACAAGCATCAGGACGAGATTACCCACATCCTGACCTCCCATGAGCAGGGGGCTGCCCATGCGGCGGACGGCTATGCCAGAGCCACGGGGAAGGTGGGGGTCTGTCTGGCGACTTCCGGGCCGGGAGCTACGAACCTGGTGACGGGAATTGCCACCGCGTACATGGATTCCATTCCGGTGGTGGCGATTACCTGCAACGTGGGCGTCAGCCTGCTGGGAAAGGACAGCTTCCAGGAGATCGATATTGCCGGCGTGACCATGCCGATTACCAAGTATAATTTCATTGTGAAGGATATAAAGAAGCTGGCTTACACGGTGCGCAGGGCATTTGCCATTGCCCAGAGCGGCCGTCCGGGGCCGGTGCTGATCGATATTACAAAGGACGTGACGGCGGCGGAGTACGAGTACACGCCGCAGGAGCCGGAGCCTGTTAAGCGGCAGACGGACACGATCCAGGAAAAGGATATTGAGACGGCTCTTGAGATGATCCGCAACGCGAAAAAGCCCTTTATCCTGGTAGGCGGCGGAGCGGTTTTGTCTGACGCCAGCGAGGAGCTGCGGACGCTTGCCCACAGAATCCAGGCGCCGGTGGCGGATACGCTGATGGGCAAGGGCGCCTTTGACGGAGAGGACGAGCTTTACACCGGCATGGTAGGCATGCACGGTACAAAGACCTCCAACTTCGGCATTACCGAGTGTGATCTTCTGATCGTGGCGGGCGCCAGATTCAGCGACCGGGTGATCGGCAATGCGTCCAAGTTCGCGAAGAACGCCCAGATCCTTCACATTGACGTGGATCCGGCGGAGATCAATAAGAACATCCGCGCCCAGGCAAGCGTGGTCGGAGATCTGAAGCTGGTGCTCAGAAAGCTGAACGCCAGACTGGATCCGGTTAATCATGACGAATGGGTGGCTCATATTGAGCGGTTAAAGGATATGTATCCGCTGCGGTACGACAAGACCCAGCTGACAGGCCCGTATATCATGGAAACTCTGGATGAGATTACCAGAGGAGATGCGGTTATTGTCACCGAGGTGGGGCAGCATCAGATGTGGGCGGCCCAGTATTATAAGTATAAAAAGCCGAGAAGATTTCTGACCTCCGGCGGTCTTGGAACCATGGGCTACGGCCTTGGGGCCGCCATTGGAGCGAAGATGGGCTGCGGAGATATGGGGTGCCCGGATATGCCGGTGTTCAACATTGCCGGCGACGGCTGTTTCCGCATGAATATGAACGAGATTGCCACGGCGGCCCGTTACGGGATTCCGGTGATCCAGGTGGTTGTCAACAACCATGTGCTGGGCATGGTGCGGCAATGGCAGACGCTGTTCTACGGCAAGCGTTATTCTCATACGGTATTAAATGACGCGGTGGATTTCGTTAAGCTGGCGGAGGCCATGGGCGCGAAGGGCTACCGGGTGACGAAGAAGGAGGAGTTAAAGCCGGTGCTTCTGGAGGCCATGGCTCTGAACGCTCCGGTGGTGATCGACTGTCAGATCAACTGCGATGACAAGGTGTACCCGATGGTTTCTCCGGGAGCGCCTATCCAGGACGCGTTTGATGATACGGATTTAAAGATCCGTTGATGAAAACTAAACGTAACTGTTCAGGACGGCGGGAAGCTGCACCGTTCTGAACGATTACAGCTAAGCAGCAAAAATAAAAAGAAGGAGGAAGAAACAATGGGAAGAGTCTACAACTTTTCCGCAGGACCAGCCGTATTGCCGGAGGAGGTCCTGAAGGAAGCCGCTGATGAAATGCTGGATTACAGAGGCACAGGAATGTCAGTTATGGAGATGAGCCATCGGTCCAAGGCGTTCGAGACGATCATCCAGGAAGCGGAAAGCGACCTGCGTGAGCTGATGAACATTCCGGACAACTATAAAGTGCTGTTTCTGCAGGGCGGCGCCTCTTTGCAGTTCTCCATGATTCCGCAGAACCTGATGAAGAACGGCGTGGCTGATTACATTATCACAGGCCAGTGGGCAAAGAAGGCATTCAAGGAGGCGCAGAAATACGGAAAGGCGGTTGCGGTTGCGTCCAGTGAGGACAAAACCTTCAGCTACATTCCGGACTGCTCCGACCTGCCCATCGATGATGATGCAGACTACGTTTACATCTGCGAGAACAACACCATCTACGGCACCAAATTCAAGACCCTGCCGGATACAAAGGGAAAGACGCTGGTGGCGGATGTTTCTTCCTGCTTCCTTTCGGAGCCGGTGGATGTGACCAGGTACGGCGTGATCTACGGCGGCGTCCAGAAGAATATCGGGCCGGCCGGCGTGGTCATCGTGATTATCCGGGAGGATCTGATTACGGAGGATGTGCTTCCCGGCACGCCGACCATGTGCCAGTACAAGATTCACGCGGACGCCGGATCTTTGTACAATACTCCGCCCGCGTACGGTATTTACATCTGCGGAAAGGTATTTAAGTGGTTAAAGAAGCAGGGCGGACTGGATGCCATGAAGGAGCGCAACGAGAAGAAGGCAAAGATCCTTTATGATTTCCTGGATCAGAGCAGTCTCTTTCATGGCACTGTGGCAAAGGAAGACCGTTCTCTGATGAATGTTCCGTTTGTCACCGGCAATGCTGATCTGGACGCGGAGTTTGTAAAGGAGGCCAAGGCGGCCGGGCTTGAGAATCTGAAGGGGCACCGCTCCGTAGGCGGCATGCGCGCAAGCATTTACAACGCCATGCCCATGGAAGGCGTTGAGAAGCTGGTGGAATTCATGAAAAAATTTGAGGAGGAGCACCAGGCATGAGAAAAATTCATTGTTTGAACGCCATTTCCAGATATGGCACGGATCTTCTGACGGCGGATTATGCCCTGACGGACAACGCGGGCGAGGCGGAGGGTATTCTGGTGCGCAGCGCCTCCCTTCATGAGATGGAGCTTCCCGCATCGCTGCTGGCTGTAGCAAGAGCCGGCGCCGGCGTGAACAATATTCCGCTGGATACCTGCGCGGAGAAGGGCATTGTTGTGTTCAATACGCCGGGAGCCAATGCAAACGGCGTGAAGGAGCTGGTTCTGGCAGGACTTTTCCTGGCGTCCCGCGATGTGGTGGGCGGTATTCAGTGGTGTCTGGACAACAGGGATGACGCCGGTATCGCCAAGGCGGCGGAGAAGAGCAAGAAAGCCTTTGCCGGCTGCGAGATCAAGGGAAAGAAGCTGGGTGTGATCGGCCTGGGCGCAATCGGCGTTCTGGTGGCCAACGCGGCGGCCGGGCTTGGCATGGAGGTATATGGATATGATCCGTTTATCTCTGTAAGCGCGGCATGGATGCTTTCAAGAGACGTAAAGCACACCACCAGCCTGGATGCGATTTTCCAGGAGTGTGATTACATAACGGTGCATGTGCCGGCGACGCCGGATACGAAGGGCATGATCGGAAAAGCGGCGTTTGATCAGATGAAGGACGGCGTGGTTGTGCTGAACTTTGCCCGCGACGTGCTGGTGAACGACGACGATATGGCGGAGGCGTTAAAGTCCGGCCGGGTGAAGCGGTATGTGACTGATTTCCCGAATCCGAAGACTGTCAATATGGAGGGAGCCATTGTGATTCCGCATCTGGGCGCTTCCACGGAGGAGTCGGAGGATAACTGCGCAAGGATGGCGGTTGAGGAGCTGATGGATTATCTGGAGAACGGAAATATCCGCAATTCTGTCAATTATCCGTCCTGTGACATGGGCGTGAGGAAGACGGACAGCCGCGTCTGCGTGATGCATAAAAACGTGCCGAATATGATCGGACAGATTACAGGAGCCATGGCGGCCGGCGGAATCAACATTTCCGATATGACCAACAAGAGCCGGGAGCAGTACGCGTATACCATGATGGATCTGGATCATGTGCCGGATGCGTCTGTGATCGGGAAACTGAAGGAAATTGACGGCGTGCTGCGGGTTCGGGTGCTGTAGCTGCAAGCGTATTTTAAGGAGAGATTTATGGCGGAGATAAGACCATTCCGGTGTATCCGTCCCAGTAAGGAAGCGGTGTCAGAGGTGGCGGCGCTTCCTTATGACGTTTATAACCGGCAGGAAGCGAAGGAAGAAGTGGAGAAGCATCCGCGGTCATTTCTGGCGATTGACCGGGCGGAGACGCAGTTTGACGACAGTGTGGACGCTTATGATCCGCGGGTTTATGAGCGGGCCAGGCAGATGCTTGAGGAGTGGCTCCGGGACGGGATTTTTCAGGAGGATCCGGCGGAATGCTGCTATTTGTATGAGCTGGTGATGAATGGGCGGTCTCAGACGGGGATTGTGGCCTGCGCGTCGGTTGATGATTATCAGAACGGGGTGATTGCCCGTCATGAGAACACCAGAGAGGACAAGGAGCTGGACCGTATCCGTCATGTGGACGTGACGGGAGCGCATACGGGACCGATTTTCCTGGCGTATCGGCCGGACGCGGTGATTGGCAGGCTGATGGCGCAGATTAAGCAGGAGGAGCCGCTGTATGATTTTACGGCGGAGGACGGCGTGGTTCACCGTGTCTGGAGAATTTCGGACGCCGGACGGATCGGGACGCTCCGGGAGCGGTTTGCGGCTATGGGACGGCTTTATATTGCGGACGGACATCACCGGGCGGCTTCGGCTGTAAAGGTGGGGCTGAAGCGGCGGGAGGAGAAGCCTGGATATACGGGAGATGAGGAGTTTAATTACTTCTTATCGGTGCTGTTTCCGGGCGATCAGCTGATGATTATGCCTTACAACCGGGTGGTGCGGGATCTGAACGGACTCGACGGGGCTGAGTTTCTGCGGCGGATCGGGGACTGCTTTGAGGTGACACGGCTGGGAGAAAAGCCTTATGAGCCGGAGAGCCGGCGGCGGATCGGAATGTACCTGGACGGATGCTGGTACCGGCTGGAGGCGAAGGAAGAGATTCTGTCGGAGGATCCGGTGAGAGGACTGGATGTATCGCTTCTGCAGGATAACCTTTTAAAGCCGGTTCTGGGAATTGCGGATCCGCGGACGGACGGGCGGATTCAGTTTGTAGGAGGAATCCGGGGGACCGGAGAGCTTGAGCGGCTGGTGGACGGCGGAGCCGCCGCGGCGTTTTCGATGTATCCTACTTCTATTGAAGAGCTGTTTGCGGTGGCGGACGCGGGGCTGCTGATGCCGCCGAAATCCACCTGGTTTGAGCCGAAGCTCAGAAGCGGACTGTTTATTCACAGGCTGGATTAAAGGGGAGTCCGGATAAGAGGATGAAAAAGAACGCGCCCCGGTACATTTGTACACCGGGGCGCGGCTGTTTTGGCAGTCAGACAAAATCAGGATTCATCCTGGAGCAGGCTGGGGAGATTCAGAAGGCCCCAGCCCTGTTGATTTCTGGGAAGCCCCAGATCCACGGCCCGCTCTCTGAGAAGGAGCTTTACATCGCGGTTTGTGAGGTCAGGGCGTTTTTCCAGAAGAAGGGCCAGGGCTCCGGAGACATAGGGCGTGGACATGCTGGTGCCGCTTTTGCTGGCATAGCGTCCGGCTTTGTTGGAGCAGCTGACGACAGAGGCGCCGGGGGCCACGATATCCGGCTTGCAGATGCAGGAGCCGGTGGGGCCGCGCCCGGAGTAGTCGATCATGCGGCTGCCCATAACGGTGACCTCATGATCGTCATCGGAGCAGCCTACAGTGATAACCTTGCGGCTGATTCCGGGCGTGGTGATGGTTCCGCGTCCGGGGCCCATGTTTCCGGCGGCCACAACAACGATCAGGCCGGCGTCCCAGGCTTCGTTGACGCCGCGGACCAGGGCGGAATTTTCGCCCATATTCCTGCGGGAGAAGGAGCCGATGGAGATGTTTACGATGCGGATGCGGCAGCGTTCCCGGTTTTCGCGGATCCAGCGCAGTCCGGCCAGCACATCGGAGGCGCAGCCTCCGCCGCGGCGGTCCAAAACCTTAACCGGGATCAGATGGCAGCCGGGGGCGATGCCGCGGTGCCTGCCTCCGGCCGCGCAGCCATTTCCGGCGATAATGCCGCAGACATGGGTTCCGTGGCCGTTGTCGTCATAGGGGGAGGTCCGCCGCCCTACCAGATCATGGAAGGCGGTGATTCGGTCTTTCAGATCCTCGTGGGGAAAACAGCCGGTATCCAGAACCGCGACGCCGATGCCGTGTCCGGTAAGCTGTTTTCGGCTGTTTGTGAGAATATCATGGATTTTCTGACTCACAAAAAATACCTTTGTTCTGTTTTTAATAGCAGGATATTCGTGGCCGGAGGATATGGCAACAGATGGGATATGAGCTTCCCGGAATCCGGCCCGCGGCGTCATATGAATCTTAATAATTTCATAAGAATCTATTTAAACAATATACACACATTTCCAGCGCTCATATGATATACTGAAATCACAAAAACAAACGAATGCGAACCCTTAATCCTTTTTTTGAAAACCTAATTCCGAAAGAGAACAAACCCTGCATCGCCCATCACGGTGCAGGGCTTTTTCGTTTCACAGGGCGAGCTCTGCGATACGAAAAGCGCTTCGCGGGGACCGCGCTGCGGCGGGGCAAAACCATGCCGCCGGCGCGGCCTGCCGCAGTCTGAAGCGGGGGGAAGGATGTCGGAACCTGCCGGATTGTGCGGAGAAAGTGATTTGACAGGGAAAGAAGATTCGTGCTATAGTACAAGAGTATCGAAAAAGGCAGTTCAGCCTGATTGTCCGGCATATCGCCATATTCCCGGATTGGTACGGAGACATGCTCCAGAGAAAGATGCGTGAACGAGAACAGAAAAGGAAGTGGTGCCATTGGAGGCGTGACCGGCTGTGCGCCGGAGGACAGAAGGCGCGGAAAACATCGGAAAAACAGGTTGACTTTTTTCAGGAACTATACTATGATTGGATCAGAACATTTGTTCGCTTGGAGGCTGATATGAACAGAGATGATAAACTGAAAGCATTGGATGCTGCGATTACGCAGATAGAGAAGTCCTACGGAAAGGGCTCGATTATGAAGCTGGGCGATTCCGGGACCAATATGAACATTGAGACGGTTCCCACCGGCGCTTTAAGCCTTGATCTGGCGCTGGGACTGGGCGGCGTGCCCAAGGGGCGTGTGGTTGAGATATACGGCCCGGAGTCCAGCGGTAAGACTACTGTAGCTCTCCATATGGTTGCCGAGGTGCAGAAGCGGGGCGGCATTGCCGGATTTATTGACGCGGAGCATGCGCTGGATCCGGTCTATGCGAAGAATATAGGCGTAGATATTGACAATCTGTATATCTCCCAGCCGGACAACGGTGAGCAGGCTCTGGAGATCACAGAGACCATGGTTCGTTCCGGCGCTGTGGATATCGTGATTGTGGACTCTGTGGCGGCCCTGGTGCCGAAGGCGGAGATTGACGGCGAGATGGGAGATTCGCATGTGGGCCTTCAGGCGAGACTGATGTCCCAGGCGCTCCGGAAGCTGACCGGTGTGATCAGCAAGTCCAACTGCTGCGTGATTTTCATCAACCAGCTGCGTGAGAAGGTGGGCGTGATGTTTGGAAACCCGGAGACGACTACCGGCGGCCGGGCTCTGAAGTTCTATGCATCTGTACGCCTTGATGTGCGCAGAACCGAGTCCATCAAGGCAGGCGGCGAGGTTGTGGGAAACCATGTCCGGGTGAAGGTCGTGAAGAACAAGATTGCCCCGCCCTTTAAGGAGGCAGAGTTTGATATTATGTTCGGCCAGGGTATTTCCAGAGAGGGAGATATTCTGGATCTGGCTGTCAAGGACAATGTTGTGGAGAAAAGCGGCGCCTGGTACGCATATAACGGCGCCAAGATCGGCCAGGGCCGGGAGAACGCCAAGATTTACTTCAAGGAGCATCCGGAGGTCTGCGCAGAGGTGGAGCAGAAGGTGAGAGAACTTCACGGTCTGTCCGGAGATGCAGCGTCCGCAGCAGGCGGAGCAGGAGCCGCCGTGGACAGCGCGGCATCCTCTGCAGATACAGAGGCATAATCCGTGAAACAGTGGACAGCCTGCCGCCTGCAGGAGACACAGGAAAAAAAGACAGACGCAGGCGGAAAGCAGGAGAAGCCGAAGCGTTCTGTGAGAGAGTGCGCCCTGTCCCTTCTGGAGCACCGGGACAGGACCGAGCTGGAGCTCCGCAGAAAGCTGAAGGAGCGGGAGTATGCTCCCGCAGAGATCGACCAGGCGCTGGAGTTTCTGAAGAAGTACGGGTACATCGACGATGAGGCTTATGCCAGGCGGTATATCCGCGCCGGCTCTGCGGGAAAGAGTATACGCAGGATGCGGCAGGAGCTGCAACTTAAGGGGATCAGCAGAGAGGTTCTGGATCTGTGCTTTGAGGAGGCGGAGGTGGATGAGGAAGGCCTGATCCGGGCCTGCCTTCGGAAGAAGGGATTTCATGCAGATGCGGAGGACCGGGAGCATATGGATCCGGCTGTTTACAGAAAACTGGCAGCCTCCCTTGCGAGAAAAGGATTCTCCTTTGAGAAGATCCGCCGTGTGATGGGCAGCCTGGATGAAGAAATTTTATAATGAAATCACGTAGAAAAAGTTGTCCAATATAAGGGTGAAAAGGTGCAATCCGCTTGACATAATGCATAAAACGGTTTAAAATTGTAGTGTTGTATTGGTGTACAATGAAAACTAAATAAGGAGGTGCTCCTGTGTCAACGATAATAGCAGTTGTAATCACACTGTGTATTGTGGCGCCTATTACCTGGAGAATAGCAGTTGTCCATCGGCAGAAGACGTATGAAGCCAAGATCGGCACTGCGGAAGTAAAAGCCAGAGAGATAATAGATGAAGCGTTAAAGACGGCAGAGACAAAGAAGCGAGAAGCTCTCCTGGAAGCGAAAGAGGAGTCCATCAGGACTAAGAATGAGCTGGATAAAGAAACAAAGGAGAGAAGAGCAGAGCTTCAGCGCTATGAGCGGCGTGTATTAAGCAAAGAAGAAAATCTGGACAAGAAGGCGGAAACACTGGAAAAGCGGGAAGCAGGACTTGTAACCCGTGAGGAAGCTTTGAACCTGCGCAATGCAGAGGTTGAGGCATTGTATGAGAAGGAGCTGATGGAACTGGAGAGAATCTCCGGTCTGACCTCCGAACAGGCAAAAGAGCATTTACTTCGGTCCGTGGAGGCAGAGGTCAAGCATGACACAGCCCGCATGATTAAGGAGCTGGAGAACAAGGCCAGAGAAGAAGCGGACAAGAAAGCAAAGGATTATGTGGTGACTGCCATTCAGAGATGTGCGGCAGACCATGTGGCTGAGACTACAGTATCTGTGGTACAGCTCCCCAGCGATGAGATGAAGGGCCGTATTATCGGCCGGGAGGGACGGAATATCCGGACTCTTGAAACATTAACCGGCGTTGAACTGATTATTGACGATACTCCGGAGGCAGTGGTTCTGTCAGGATTTGATCCGATTCGCCGTGAGGTGGCAAGGATTGCATTGGAACGTCTGATTGTAGACGGGCGTATTCATCCGGCCCGGATTGAGGAGATGGTGGAGAAGGCCCAGCGTGAGGTGGAGTCCAATATGAGAGAGGACGGCGAAGCGGCTACTCTGGAGGTTGGTATTCATGGTATTCATCCGGAGCTTGTAAAGCTTCTCGGAAAGATGAAGTTCAGAACCAGCTACGGACAGAATGCGTTGAGACATTCCATAGAGGTTGCTCAGCTGTCAGGGCTTCTGGCAGCGGAAGTCGGAGTGGACATCCGTATGGCCAAGCGTGCCGGCTTATTACATGACATCGGAAAAGCGATTGACCACGAGATGGAAGGCTCCCATGTACAGCTTGGTGCAGAGCTCTGCAGAAAGTATAAGGAGTCGGCTGTCGTGATCAATTCCGTTGAGTCCCATCACGGCGATGCAGAGCCGCAGTCTCTGATCGCATGTCTGGTTCAGGCTGCTGATACGATTTCAGCTGCAAGACCCGGCGCAAGACGTGAGACTCTGGAGACATATACGAAGAGACTGAAGCAGCTGGAAGACATTACCAACTCCTTCAAGGGAGTGGATAAGTCCTTTGCAATTCAGGCTGGCCGGGAAGTTCGGATTATGGTAGTGCCGGAGCAGGTAAACGATGATGACATGGTTCTGATGGCTCGTGACATTTCCAAGCGCATCGAGAATGAGCTGGAATATCCGGGACAGATTAAGGTCAATGTGATCCGTGAATCCCGCGCGACAGATTACGCGAAATGATGAAAAGATGAAAACAAAAAGGAATGGATACCGTATGACAGATACGGCGTCTGTTCCTTTTTTCAAATCGTAAAAGTTACATAATTTTTAAGGATACTTACGAATTGGCGATCAATCTTGACAGCCAGGATTCGGTGTAGTAGAGTGTAGGCATAGAATCTGATCAGGACAGAAAACAGATGTGATTCGTCTCTGGCGAATTACTATTATACAGTATGAGGGAGCAGATATATGAAATTTGGAAAAAAGATGGCGTGGATATTAGCGGCGGGGGCGCTGCTGGCAGCTGCCGTACCATTTACATCCATGGCGGCAAGCCGTAAGAAGATTTCGTCTGTGACGATAGACGTGGAGGCGAATATACAGCCTCATACAAAGTACGGAGATGAGGAGATTGAGGTTACCACCAGAGGCGGTAAGTACAGCTTTGATTACTATGAGATCGATCATATGGGATTTGAGTGGGAGACAGAGGATGTACCGCGGATCGTGATTTACCTGCAGGCAGAGGATGGATATTACTTCTCCCTGTCGAAGGCAAGCGCGGTGAAGCTGACGGGCGCTACCTATGTGTCCGCAACGAAGCAGAACAGCTCCGAGACCTTAAGGCTTGTAGTAAAGCTTCGCCCGCTGGCGGAGAGCGTGGCGGATATGTCGGAGGTTACGCTGACGGACAACGGGTACGCGATCTGGGACGCGGTAGAGGGCGCGGGCAGCTATGAGCTGCGGATTTACCGGAACGGAGAGGGCGTTGGGCTGGTGATGCTTACCACTACTGATACCTGGTATGATTTCAATAAGCAGATGAGCAAGCCGGGCAGCTATTATGTAAAGGTTCGCCCTGTCAACGGCGTGAATACGGAGAATAAGGGTGAGTGGGCAGAGTCGGCAGGCGTGTCGATTTCCAGCGAGCAGGCCGCGGCGATCCGCAGCGGGACAGCAGGCCCCATGCCGATGCGCGGCGCCTGGAAGGAGGATGGAAACGGCAGATGGTATGAATACTCTGACGGAAGCTATCCGAAAAACCAGTGGCTGGATCTGGATGGAAAGACGTATTTCTTTGATGAATCCGGATATGTGAAAACCGGCTGGGTTGACTGGAACGGGAAGCGATACTACTGTGACAGCTCCGGCGCGATGTTGAAGAACACGATTACTCCGGATGGATACATTCTGGATTATGATGGAACGATAAAAACAGATTAAACGGTGAACATTGAATTTTCAGGCCCCGCCTGCCAGGCGGGGCCTTTTTGCGTCATAAGACGGCCGGTGCGGACGCGGCGGCCTACAGATCCAGAATCTCTCCGTCATCAGGAACAAACAGATTGCCGTGGTAGTATTTGTGGCCTTCGGTGGTGTAAAGCTCCTTCCGACGGCCGACGGACTTGTCCTCGGTGTGCCACAGCACAAGGTTTCCGATGTGCAGGTCTTCGGCGAGTCTGGCTGCGTCCATAACGGTGCTGTGATGCTTTTCGTAGGGCTTGAAGCGCTCCCGCTCGCCGTACAGGCAGAAGGCCTCGTGGAGCAGCCAGTCACTGCCTTCCACATAAGGGGCGCAGAGTGGATTGTAGGGTTCATCACCGGCGCAGGTGAGCTTTTTTCCGTTTTTCAGAACGGTGGTGAAGCCGAACTGCCGGGCCTTGGTGGAATGAATATCAAAAAATGTCACATCATAATCCATGATCCGCAGGGTTTCTCCATCATGAACCGGGATCAGATGGATCCGGTCGCCGATCAGCCTGTAAAATTTGCCCTGGAGGGTCAGACGGCAGAAGGTATCGATGGTGGAGGGAAGCTGATCGTGGCAGTAAATGCGGAAATCGCCGTCATAGGAGCCGTTCAGCATTCTGGTGGCAATAAAACGCACCATCCACACCACGCCCAGCAGATGGTCTGTGTGCTCGTGGGTGACGAAAAGATCGTGAATCTGGGAGTAGCGGATTTCCATGTCGTCCAGGATCTTCAGGATGCCGTTGCCGCCGCCGGCGTCTACCATAAAATAACGGTCGTCATTGCGGATGGCGAAGCAGGTGTTGTAATAATGAATGGCAGCGGCGTTGCCGGTGCCGAAAACATACAGCTGTTCCATAATGTGTGCTCCTTTGTCTTTTGATTAGAACTTTCCATTTATCTCAGATTATGTTACTATAGGTGCAAGAGAAAATCAACCGGCATTATAGAATTAAGGGGGAAACAGGAGGGTATTGATGCAATGAGAGATTTGGCTTATCTGCAGCTTCTTGCACGGGAGTATCCGAGTCTGAAGGCGGCGTCCAGTGAGATTATCAATTTGATGGCGATCAGCGGACTGCCGAAGGGGACGGAGTACTTTTTCAGCGATCTGCATGGGGAATACGAGGCATTTATTTATCTGCTGCGCAGCGCCTCCGGTATTATCCGGGAGAAGATCAAGGCGACCTTCGGATATATTACATCGGAGGAGGAACAGATCGAGCTGGCGAACCTGATTTACTATCCGGACAGGAATCTGGCGCGGCTCCGCCAGGAAGAGCGGGCGACGGAGGATTGGCAGCGGATCACCATCAACCGTCTGGTTCAGATCTGCAAGGAGGTTTCCTCCAAGTATACCAGATCCAAGGTCCGTAAGAAGATGCCGAAGGAATTTGCCTATATCATAGACGAGCTTCTGCATGTGGATTACAATGACGAGAATAAACGGGGCTATTATGTGGAGATTATCCACTCGATTATTGATACCGGGATTGCGGACACCTTTATTGTGGCTCTGTGCGAGCTGATTCAGAACCTGGCGATTGACAGTCTGCATATTATCGGGGATATATTTGACCGGGGCCCCCGGGCGGACTTTATTATGAATGAGCTGATGCGGTTCCATGATGTGGATATTCAGTGGGGCAACCATGATATTTCCTGGATGGGGGCGGCTACGGGCAATCCGGCCTGTGTCTGCAATGTGCTGCGGATCGCCATCAGCTACAACAGCTTTGATGTTCTGGAGGACGGCTATGGCATTAATCTGCGTCCGCTTTCCATGTTTGCGTCCAAAGTATACAGAGATGATCCATGCGAGCAGTTTGCTCCGCGGATTCTGGATGAGAATATTTACGATGCGGTGGATCCCGGCCTGGCGGCAAAGATGCATAAAGCCATTGCGGTGATCCAGTTTAAGGTGGAGGGACAGATTATCAAGCGGCATCCGGAATACAGGATGGACGACCGGCTGCTTTTGGAGGCCGTGGATTATAACCGTGGTGTTGTGACCATTGATGGCAAAGAGCATGCCATGCTGGACACACGGTTCCCGACCATCAACCCGTCCAATCCGCTGATGCTGACCAGGGAGGAGGAGGAGCTTTTGCACACCCTGATTACCTCCTTTATGCACAGCGGACTGCTCCACAAGCATATCCGCTTTTTGTACTCCAACGGAGAGCTGTATAAGTGCCATAACGGCAATCTGCTGTATCACGGATGCATTCCCATGCGGGAGGACGGAAGCTTTGAGACTATGATTGTGGGCGGCGGAGAGATTTCCGGCAGGGATTTGATGGAGCATATCAGCGACCAGATTCATAAGGCCTATTTTTTAAGCGAGGATGATCTGGAGAAGGATTCAGCCAGAGATTTTATGTGGTATCTCTGGTGCGGCGCCAAGTCGCCGGTGTTCGGCAAGGACAGGATGACCACCTTCGAGCATTATTTTGTGGCGGAAAAGTCCACTCACAGGGAGCGCATGAATCCTTATTATCAGCTGAGCCAGAAGGAGGAGGTCTGCGACAGGATTCTGAAGGAATTCGGGCTTCCGGCGGAGGGCTCCCATATTATCAACGGCCATGTGCCGGTCAAGATCAAGGACGGCGAGACGCCGGTGAAGGCTAACGGCAAGCTGTTTGTCATCGACGGCGGTCTTTCCAAGGCGTATCAGAAGCACACGGGCATTGCCGGCTATACTCTGATTTACAATTCCCATCATCTGGCCCTGGCGGAGCATAAGCCCTTCCATCCGGATTCGGAGAATACTCCGCGGGTGTCCATTGTGGAGAAGATGAAGACGAGAGTGATGGTGGGAGATACGGATAAGGGAGAGGAACTCCGGATTCAGATCCAGGATCTGAAGGAGCTGTCCGCAGCATACCGCCGCGGCGATATTAAGGAAAGTACAGACTGACGCAGAAGGAGATTGCATGAACAGGGAAGAATTTTTAGAAGGACTTGAAACGGCGCTTTCGGGGAATGTTCCGCCTGCTGTGGTGCAGGAGAATCTTCGGTATTACAGGGAGTATATCCGCACGGAGATGCAGAAGGGGCGCAGTCAGGAGGACGTGATGGAGGAGCTGGGAGATCCGAGGCTGATTGCCAGAACCATCATGGATACGACCCCGGGAGCGGGAGAGACCTCCTATGAGGAGTATCAGGAGGGCGGCCGCTACGGCGGAGGTTATGAAAGCGGCGGCCAGGAGGGGTATGGACAGCGGCGGGAGAACGTCCGCAGCAGTATCCATTTTTATGATCTGAATAAGTGGTACTGGAAGCTGCTTGGCATTCTTCTGGTGGTGGGAATTATTTCTGTGGTGATCACCGTGGTGACGGGGCTCTTGAGCCTGGTGATTCCGCTTCTTCCGGTGATCGGGCTGGTGGCTGTGATCATGTGGTTTGTACAGGGGCCGCGAAGGTGACCTGACTGGACGGATGTTACAAAATTATTAACAAAGTATAAAATATAGCCCGATTCTCTTGACGGAAGCAATCAGGCTGTGTATAATAACACCGTAACATATGTAACAATTGTGTAATAAATGGCAGTGAAATATTCATGATTGGAGTAGATACGGTATGAAGCGGTCTGTATTGTACATAGCAGCAGTAACGGCGTTGACGGGAACTATGATGTGGGGAAGCCCCATGGTATCTCACGCGGAACCGGAAGCAGAGCTTGTGGAGGCAGCTGTAGAGATGGAGCTCTCCCAGGTGATCCTTGTTGACGAGGATCACCTGGGAGAGCTGGCATTATCCGGGCCGGATGCGGCTGTTCAGCTGGCGCTGGAGGAGGCGAAGGCGGCTGAGGAAGCGGCAGCCCTGGCAGAGGCCGAGGCCCTGGCGGCGGAGAAGGCTGTGCAGGATGAGCAGACAGCCCGTCAGAACCTGGTAAATTATGCCCTGCAGTTTGTGGGCGGACGGTATCGGGCGGGAGGGAACGATCCTCATACCGGCGCAGACTGCTCCGGATTTACAAAATACGTGATGCAGCACGGAGCGGGCATTGCCCTGAACCGCAGTTCAGGCGCTCAGGCGGCTCAGGGGCGCACGGTGAGCGCCAGCCAGATGCAGCCGGGAGATCTGATTTTCTACGGCAACGGCTCCCGCGTCAATCATGTGGCCCTGTATATCGGCGGCGGCCAGATTGTTCATGCATCTACATATAAGACAGGAATTAAGATTTCAAACTGGAACTACCGTACACCGGTCAGAATCGCCAGTATGTTTTAGGGGAATAAGGATTTGGGACAGGCAGTCTTCTGAAAAAAGAGGGCTGCCTTCTTTTTTTGTCCCAGGACGTATGTTCCTGGTAAACGGATATGATTCGCAATCCGGGCAATCGCCCTGCTTGCTCATACCGGCTTGGCTGTCAAATAT
>JAUNGW010000024.1:0-5536 GCA_030524245.1 Eubacteriales bacterium | reverse complement strand
AATCGCCGCCGGTATTCGCAATCCGGGCAATCGCCCTGCTTGCTCATACCGGCTTGGCTGTCAAATATCTGTGCATCCTTGCGTGCAAGCACGCAGTCTGCACAGCTGCCTGACAGCGCTTTTTATGTATGAAAGCCGATTGCTCCGTGCTCTGCACTCACGCAATCGCCGCCGGTATTCGCAATCCGGGCAATCGCCCTGCTTGCTCATACCGGCTTAGCTGTCAAATATCTGTGCATCCTTGCGTGCAAGCACGCAGTCTGCACAGCTGCTTGACAGCGCTTTCATAGTAAAAGCAGCCGGACAGGGGAGCTGCCAGGCTGCTTTTGAGGGGAGTATAAAATAATTAATAAGGCTGAAGAAATGGATTTTAAGGGTAATCGCATCTCTTCAAACTACATTATAGCGGATAGGACTGGAAAAAGCAAATCCTTTTCTGCATATTCCTGCGGAAATCCTGCCATGCCATTTGGCCGTGCTGTCCTGTCACGTCATTCTGTCGTGCTGTTCCTACTGTGCTGTTTTGTCATGTCATCCTGGCGGGCTATTCTGTTATGCCGGTCTGCCGTACCGCTGCAGACCATTTGTCCCGGACATCATATGATAACAGTAAGAGAAGAGATAGACGGTGTATTATGTGGTATTTGATCAGTGCGGACGACCTGGAACAATATCTGGATGAGGGGCGCGGGATGACGCTGGTGGATATGCGGGATGAGCAGTCCTACCGGAACGGGCATATCCGGGGCGCCGTCAATATTCCGGAGGGGGAGCTGATGGCAAGGCTTGATGAGCTGCCGCGTCATCAGCTGATTGTGCTTTACTGCTATCATGGGCCGAACAGCATGCGGGCAGCAAGGAAGCTGGCGCAGCTGGGCTATGAAGCGGCTGACGTATACGGCGGAATTTTGGCTTACAGGGGAAAATATATGGTGTATTCTCGTTGACAACCATATAGTCAGGCTATAAAATAATACTGTGATTATTCAGGATGGCAGGAAAACAAGGCCCCAAACGGGCGTCAGGCCCGCTTGCAGGCTCGTTTTGAGCCTTATTTTTACATCGGAATTCCGGTGCTTTCTGTATCACAGGAGGCCGCGCTGTCCTGAAAAGCTATATAATACTTGAAGAAAGACCGGTTATGGTGGAATACAAGGAGAATAAGAATTATGAAGTATATGTTTGCATCAGATATCCATGGCTCCGCTTATTACTGCAGGAAGCTTCTGGAGGCGTATGAGGCGTCCGGGGCAGAGCGGCTGATTCTGCTGGGAGATCTTTTGTACCATGGTCCCCGCAATGACCTGCCGAAGGAATATGCGCCGAAGGAAGTCATTTCCATGTTAAACGGTGTGAAGCAGCAGCTGTTTGCTGTCCGCGGAAACTGTGAGGCGGAGGTGGATCAGATGGTGCTGGAATTTCCGGTGATGGCAGACTATGCAGTTTTTGTGCTCAATGGGCTGACATTTTTTGCCACCCATGGACATGTGTTCAACCAGGATCAGATGCCTCCGTTAAAGGCAGGGGATATTCTGATTCACGGACACACCCATATCCTGAAGGCGGAGAAGGCCGGGGAGCATTATATTCTGAATCCGGGCTCTGTTTCGATTCCGAAGGGCGGGAATCCGGCCACCTATGCGGTGCTGGAGGAGCATCAGTTCCGGATTATGGATTTTGACGGCAATGTGGTAAAAGAGGTGAGCCTGGACGGCGCATCCATTTCCCGGGCCTAGTATGGAAAGGAAAAGATAAGAACAGTATGGCGCCGAAGGTTTATGAGCTGATTGCCCCCTGCCATTTTGGGCTGGAGGCAGTGTTGAAGAAGGAGATTCTTGATCTGGGATATGAGATTGCCCGGGTGGAGGACGGAAAGGTAACATTTTACGGGGACGCGGAGGCGGTCTGCCGGGCCAATATATTTTTGAGGACCACGGAGCGGATCCTTTTGAAGGTGGGGAGCTTTCAGGCTCTTTCCTTTGAGGAGCTGTTTCAGGGGACGAAGGCGCTGCCCTGGGAGGATTTCATCCCGCTGGACGGGAAATTCTGGGTGAAGAAGGCAAACTCGGTCAAGAGCAGGCTGTTCAGCCCCTCAGATATCCAGTCCATCATGAAAAAAGCCATGGTGGAGCGGATGAAGCAGGCCTATCAGACTCAGTTGATTCCGGAGACGGGAAACAGCTATCCGGTTCGGGTTTCCCTGTATAAGGATCAGGTGACAGTGGCTCTGGATACCACAGGAGATTCCCTCCACAAGCGGGGATACAGGAAGCTGGCCAGCAAGGCGCCCATTGAGGAGACGCTGGCGGCGGCGCTGATTATGCTGACGCCGTGGCGGAAGGACAGGATTCTGGTGGATCCCTTCTGCGGCAGCGGCACCTTTCCCATTGAGGCGGCCATGATGGCGGCCAACATGGCGCCGGGGATGAACCGCTCCTTTTTGTCGGAGGACTGGAAGCATATTATTCCGAGAAAATGCTGGTATGACGCCATGGATGAGGCGCAGGAGCTGGTGGACGATACGGTGCAGGTGGACATTCAGGGCTATGACATAGACGGGGATATTGTGAAAGCGGCCAGAGCCAACGCAGAGACGGCAGGTGTGGATCATCTGATTCATTTTCAGCAGAGGCCGGTCAGCAGCTTGAGCCACCCGAAAAAATACGGCTTTCTGATCACAAACCCGCCTTATGGAGAGCGGCTTGAGGATAAGAAGAACCTGCCGGAATTGTATACTCAGATCGGTCAGCGGTTTGCGGCGCTGGACAGCTGGTCCGCATTTTTGATTACGTCCTATGAGGATGTGGAAAAATACATGGGCCGAAAGGCGGATAAAAACAGGAAGATTTACAATGGCATGATGAAAACCTACTTCTATCAGTTCCTGGGACCAAAGCCGCCGGCGAGAAGGACAGGCGATGACAAGGGCTAGAAGATGTGTTCTGGCGGCGGCGACGGCAGCGGCGGCAGCAGTATCGGCCGTGCCGGCGGCGGAAGCTGTGTCGGTGACGGCAGCTGTAACAGCGGCGTCGCTGGTTTTGGACGGCTGCAGCGGGGAGTACAGGCTTCCCTCCAGCTACGATGCCAGGGAAGCTGGACGAACTGCTCCGGTGAAGGATCAGGGAGACCTGGGAACCTGCTGGGCATTCGCGTCTCTGCTGGCGCTGGAAAGCTCCCTGCTCCCGGAGGAGGTCTGGGATTTTTCCGAGGACCATATGTCTCACAATCCGGATTTTAATCTGGAGCAGAAGGATGGCGGCGATTACATTATGTCTATGGCGTACCTGCTGTCCTGGCGCGGGCCGGTGACTGAGGAGGAGGATCCATACGGCGATGGGATTTCGCCTCAGAATCTGACGGCGGCAAAGCATGTGCAGGAGATCCGCCTGCTTCCCTCCAGGGACAGAGAGGAAATCAAGCGTGCCGTCTATGAGGTGGGCGGCGTGCAGAGCGCCCTTTACACTACATTTTCAGAGCTGGATATGCAGCCGGAGTACTATAATGAGCAGACGGGAGCTTACTGCTGTCAGGAGGATCGGGCCCCAAATCACGACGTAGTAATTGTGGGCTGGGATGATGATTATCCGGGAGAGAATTTTGCTGTTGAGGTGCCGGGGGACGGCGCATTTTTGTGCGAGAACAGCTGGGGAACCCAGTTTGGGCAGGACGGCTATTTCTATGTCTCCTATTACGATGCGAATCTGGGAAAGACCAGCATTCTCTACAGCAGGACAGAGGATCCGGATAATTATGACAGGATTTATCAGAGCGACCTTTGCGGGTGGCTGGGGCAGATCGGCTACGGAGGCGATACCGTCTGGGCGGTCAATGTATACCAGGCCGGCATAGAGCCGGAGCGGCTGGACGCGGTGGGATTTTACGCCACGGATCAGGATACGGATTATGAGGTTTACGTGCTGCGGAACGTGCCGGACGCTCCCATTTCCGCGGAGGAAGGATTTCCCTTAAGGAGCCGGGCGGCAAAGGGACATGTGGATTTTGCCGGATATTATACGGTGTCTCTGGAAGACCAGCCTGTGCTGGAGCCGGGAGAGCGGTTTGGCATTATGATAAAGATCCGCACGCCGGATGTGATTCATCCGATGGCGATTGAGTATGATGCGGGAGACGGCAGATGCCGGGTGGAGCTGGCGGACGGCGAAGGCTATATCAGCCCGGACGGCGCGCAGTGGGAACGGGCGGAGCAGACACAGGACTGCAATCTGTGCCTGAAAGCATATACAACCTGCTTACTGCAGGGAAAGGATACGGAGCAAGGATAAGAATCATGAAACACAGGATTATATTTGCAACAGGAAATGCCGGGAAAATGCGGGAAATACGGATGATACTGGGAGATCTTGAATACCCGGTGCTGTCCATGAAGGAGGCCGGAGCGGCCGTGGATGTGGAGGAGAACGGCACAAGCTTTGCGGAGAATGCGGAGCTTAAGGCGAGAGCTGTCTGGAACCGCACCGGCGATATTGTGCTGGCGGATGATTCCGGTCTGGTGGTGGATTATATAGGCGGAGAGCCTGGAATTTATTCCGCCAGGTACATGGGGGAGGACACCTCCTATGAGATCAAGAATCGAAATATCATAGAGCGCCTGGCAAGGGCGTCCGGTCAGGAGCGGTCTGCACGGTTTATCTGCAACATTGCGGCAGTACTGCCTGACGGCCGCGTGCTGCACACGGAGGCGGCCATGGAAGGGCTGATCGCCCGGGAGCCGGCAGGCTGCGGAGGCTTCGGCTATGACCCGATTCTGTACATTCCGGAATTCGGAAAAACATCGGCAGAGCTTACCATGGAGGAGAAAAACAGGATCAGCCACCGGGGAAAGGCCCTGGAAGCTATGAAAGAGCTTTTAAAGAGCGTCCTGGAGGAGGAATGCTCATGAAGATACTGATTGTAAGCGATACACACCGGCGGGATGGAAATCTTCAGTGGGTGATGAAGGAGGAAGCGCCTTTTGACGTGCTGATTCATCTGGGAGACGCGGAGGGCAGCGAGTATCTGATTGAGGAGTGGGCCGGCAGGGACTGCCGCCTGGAGATGGTCATGGGGAACAATGATTTTTTCTCCGAGCTGGAGCGTGAAAAGGAGATCGAGCTGGGGCCTCACAGGATACTGCTGACCCACGGCCATTACTACAATGTATCCCTGGGAGTGGAGTGGCTGCGCCAGGAGGCTATAGAACGCGGCTGCGACATCGCCATGTTCGGACATACCCACAGGCCGTTTCTGGAATGCGGCAGCCAGGTGACCCTGTTAAATCCCGGTAGTCTCTCTTATCCGCGCCAGGAGGGCCGCCGTCCGTCTTATATGATTATGACCATGGATGAGGAGACAGGAAAGACGGATTATCAGATCCGCTATGTTGATTAGCCGGTGGATGCGGGGGGAAAGGGGCTGGTGTAAAATCAGCCCTGAACAAGCTCACAAAAAGGCTCACAAAAAGAACAGAAAAGGTGAAAAAATTGATGTCAAGCATTTTTGAAAATGTCCCAAAAAATCTTTAACATTAGCCCCGATT
>JAUNGW010000189.1 GCA_030524245.1 Eubacteriales bacterium | reverse complement strand
TGAGGGATCTGGCGGTGTCCGGCGCTGATCTGATACAGATCGGTTATGCGCCGGGCAGGAATTTGGGGGAGACATTGAAGGAACTGGCCGGGCGAGTGGCGGACGGACGCATGGCCAATGAACGGAACGCGCTGCTGGAGGAGGCCGCCGGGCGGTTAAACAGGAGCAGAGAACTTAAAGGAGAAAAGACAGATTGACGATTCCGCAGGCTCAGGGAAAGGCATTTTCCGGCCTCCATCCATCATACAAGCTGAAAGCCGCAATGGGGAGAATGGAGTCGGAAAGGGATTTGCCGAGTGTCCAAAAGATAAAAATTACAAAAACAATCAATTCTATGATATACTGATAAAAGAAACGTATCCAACGCCGTCGGCCAAAGGGCAGAGGCGATGGTTTAATCATAAAATGAATCCCACTGGTGGAGGTAATGATGTCTACTACATATTACATTGCGGACAGGTACAATAAAAAGAGGTTTGAGAATCCTCTGGTCACAGTCAACAATTCAGGGATTGTCTGGAAAAAGTGCGTGGTCGAAGAACAACCGGTCAACGGCCTGGAGGATCTGATCAAATTCTTTTCCAAGAAAGACCGCCAGGAGCGGTATGCGCTTGAGGACGAGAGCGGAAAGACATACACGCTCAACGACCTGATGGACCTGTTGAAGTGATGGGGTAGGGCGGAGCGGCGTGTGCTCCGGACAGGGGAGTTCAGATGGAGACTGCCTTGGCTGTTGGCTGAACTATAAAAAGCCCACGTTCTCCATGGGCTTATTTTATATCCGGCGATCTGTTTTTTAGTATTTGACTTTTCAGAGCAGCCTGAGCGGCTGAAATTTCTTTTTTATATCAATGATCGATCAATTTTCTCTGCGCAGCCATTTTTGCAGAATCGTGTGAATCTGGCTTATATCCAAAGGTTTGGTGAGGAAATCATTCATCCCCGCGTCACCGGCCATATTTCGATCCTCTTGGAGCGTGTTTGCTGTGAGCGCAATAATCGGGATGGACCGGGCATCCGGATGGCCGGAGGCCCGTATCGCCTTGGTTGCCTCCAGACCGTTCATGTTGGGCATCTGGATATCCATCAAAATCACATCAAAATGTCCCGGCTCACTCTGTAAAAATTGATCCACTGCCTGAACGCCGTCTGCCGCAAGCTCTACCTGCGCGCCTTCAAGGGATAGGATGTCCGTGGCAATTTCCGCGTTGAGCAGGTTGTCCTCCACCAGCAAAAAGCGTACGCCGTCAAACGTGTTTTCCAAAATCTGAGGCTCGGGCGCTTTCGGCGGCTCTCCAAATGGCATGGTGATGCTGAAATAAAACTCGCTGCCCTTGCCGGGTTCGCTTTCCACCTGCAATTTGCCGCCCATGCATTCCACGATATTGAGGCTGATGGGAAGCCCTAAGCCTGTTCCCTGGCTGCGGGAATGATTGCTGCCGACCTGCTCGAAGGACTCGAAGATGCGGGATAAATCCTCCTCGGCGATGCCTACGCCGGTATCGGAAACGCGAAACAGATAGGACGCTGCTGTGGCGGCTGCCTGGGTTTCCTCCACCGTCAGGCATACCTGGCCGCCGGCCGGTGTAAATTTGATGGCGTTGGAGAGCAGATTCATGAGCACCTGCTTGAGGCGGATGGAATCCCCCACCAAATTGGGGTGGTTTATATTGACGTTGCAGGAAAGCCGTATCTGCTTGCGAAGGGCCTGGGACTGCATGATGCTGTCGATCTCATCCAACACCAGGCTGAGAGAAAAATTTTCACGAGCTATCTGCAGCATGCCGCTGTCGATGCGGCTCATATCTAAGATGTCGTTGATCAGCCCCAACAGATAGTGGGATGAGGTGTTCAGCTTTGTCAGGATTTCTTTGGCATCCTCCGGAATATCATCCTTCATGAAAAGAAGGGTGGTAAGCCCCACAATCGCGTTCATGGGTGTGCGGATTTCATGGCTCATGCGGGAAAAAAACTCGCTTTTTGCTTTGCTTTTCGCCTCCACCTTGGCAACGGCTTTTTGCATATTTGCGGCTTGGACTCTCATTCTGGAAATGACAGCGATGACGGTTATCATCAGCATGGAAAAAGCGCCGATGACAAACACCGCGGTTATGGGGTTACCCTCAATGAACCGGCGTATTGAGGTAGAAGAGTTTCCGATGGAAACGAAATTGTGATCCACAATGGCCATCTTTTCCTGTTCGGAGAGGCTGTTGATTCCCTTGTTGAGGATGGTGAGCAAATCGGAATCGACCGGTCTGGGCAAGGCGAAGCTGAACTCCGTGCGGCTCTCAGATTGGCTGACAGGCACAACATTGTTAAATATATTGGCCTGCATGACCTGCTCCATATGGGCTGCCAAACCGCAGGCAAAATCCACATCGCCGGTATTTACGGCGCACAGCACGTCATAGACGGTTTTGTAATATTTTACGCGGCTGGCCTTGGCGTACTCCGGCAGCTGGCGGCCTTCGAGTAAGCCGCAGGTGAGATTCTCTCCCGGATAAGTCACGGATTTATTGCGCACAATCAAGTCGTTTAAGGTGGAATAGTGCGCAGAGGCCACCAGCTTACCTTGGGCGTCCACGTGCAGATCGTCGTAGAAAAAACCTGCCATATCGGCTTTTCCCTCCATCACCAGCTGCAATGTCTGCGCATAGCTGTCGGCAAATACGTAGGAAAATTCCAAGCCGTATTGCTCGCTTATTTTTTGAAGCAGCTCCGGGATAATCCCGTCGTGTCCGCCATCCTCCGTATCGGCGCAGTAAAAGGGATGAAAGTAATGGGGTACGGCCACTGTTACTGTCCCCTTTTCCTGAACGTATTTCCGCTCCTCATCGGTCAGCAATAAGCTGCGCACGCTGGTGGCGTCAAAATACTTCTGATAGAGCTGGGTTG
>JAUNGW010000188.1 GCA_030524245.1 Eubacteriales bacterium | reverse complement strand
CAAGTGAATATACAGATGCGGCGGTCCGGGAGCATAAAGCTTCCGGACCGTTTTTTTGTATCATAGGGTGCGCCTCGTGATACAAAAACGCTCCGTCGTTTCTCTTGATTAGTGGTAATAAAAACGGTATAATAATTATTAAAAAAACCTTTTGATACTCAAATCTTTTTCATGAAAAGAATAGCTGACGGAGGCTGGATGATATGAAGCGAATTGTTACGCTGCAGGATATTTCCTGTGTGGGGCGGTGTTCCATTACGGTGGCGCTGCCGGTTATTTCCGCTATGGGAGTGGAGTGCGGGATTCTTCCGACGGCGGTGCTGTCCACCCATACCATGTTTAAGCATTTCACCTGCAAGGATCTGTCGGATCAGATCGAGCCGATTTCAGATGCCTGGGAGAAGGAGCAGGTTGCCTTTGACGGGATTTATACGGGATATCTGGCGACGGGGGATCAGTGCCGCCAGGTTTGTAAGTTCTTTGACCGGTTTGCGGGAGAGCCGGGACAGAGGGACGGACGGTGCATGATTATTGTGGATCCCGCCATGGCAGATCACGGAAGGCTGTATCAGGCCTTTGATGCGTCATTTCCGGACAGGATGGCCCAGGTGTGCGCCAGAGCGGACCTGATTCTTCCCAACATTACGGAGGGCAGCCTTCTCACGGGACTCCCCTATAAAACAGAGTATGATGAGGCATATATTCAGGAAATGCTTGAAAGGCTGCTTTTGCTGGGCTGTGGGACGGCTGCCCTCACCGGCGTCAGCTATGAGCCGGGACGGCTGGGAGTGGCAGCTCTTGACAGAAACGGGAAAAGCGAGTCTTATTTTACCCGCCGCTGCGAACAGAGCTATCATGGAACCGGAGATATTTATTCTTCTGCGGTGGCCGGAGGGCTGATGCGCGGGATGAGCCTGGGAGACGCCCTGGCGCTGGCAGCAGATTTTGTGGTGCGCTGCATCGAAGCTACGGCGTCGTCAAAAAATCCAAGATGGTACGGGGCGGAGTTTGAATCTCAGATTCCGTGGCTGTGTGAGAGATTGAAGGAGATGTGAGGAAGATCATGAATCAGGGCAAACGAGGATGGCGCTCATTTTCCCTAAAGAGAAAATTTTACTGTCTGATGGGCAGCGTTGCGGGGCTTAGCTTTCTGGCCCTGCTTTTTCTGTGTCTGTTTGTCAGCGGACTGATGAGGGAAACCCAGCAGGTGCTGTACGATAATAATGTGAGTCTTGCTTTTCAGGCGTCCATGGAGGAGGAGAGAAGAACTCTGCAGCTCTGGGTAGAGGGGCAGAGCAAACGGACAGAGCAGGAGCTTGAGACGGTCTGCAGGCAGACGGAACAGGCTGTAGAGGAGCTTCCGGACGTGCCGGGGGAAATTGGAATGGAGCAGGCCTGGCAGACCTGGTCCATCAGAAATGCTTACCGTGTTTACCGGGAGAAGCGGGACGAGCTGCTGGAGACAGACCGAGGCAGCGAGTCCTTTGCCGGCCTGCTTTATACGGTTTATGACATGCAGGATTATCTGGTTCAGTACGGAAGCCGTCTGGTTCAGACCGTGATGCGCCAGGGAAATCAGAGCTATCTGGAGGAGAAGTCCGCGTTTCATTTTGTGCCGGTGCTGCTGGCGCTGGCGGCATTTGTGGTGACGGTGGGCATGCATTGGACGAGCCGGATCATGGACGAGACGTTTATTGAGCCTGTTTTGATGCTGGCCAGGGATGCGAAGCGGATCGCGTCAAATGATTTTTCGGAGCCGCTTCCCAGGCCGGAGAGTGATGATGAGATGGGGACGCTGGTGACCTCCTTCTCGGCGATGAAGACTGCGACGGAAAGCTATATCAGCACTCTGAAGGAGAACAGCGAGCTTCAGATCCAGCTGGAAAAGGTGCAGCTGCAGATGCTGAAAAACCAGATTAATCCGCATTTTTTGTTTAATACGCTTAATATGATTTCCTGTATGGCCCAGCTGGAGGACGCAGAGGTGACAGATAAGATGATTCTGGCCATGAGCCGGCTGTTCCAGTATGCGCTGAAATCCTCGGAGACAGTGACGCCCCTTGAAAATGAAATACGGGTGGTGCAGGACTATCTGTACCTTCAGAAAATGCGGTTTGGAGACAGACTGAATTTTCAGATCCGCGCAGGGGAGGGCACAAGGGAGCGGATGGTTCCCTCCTTTATTCTGCAGCCGCTGGTGGAGAATGCTATCGTTCACGGGATCGGAGACAAGGAGGAGGGCGGTACGATCACGGTGGAAAGCCGTCTGGAGGGAGAGAAGCTCTGGATTACCGTGTCGGATACGGGCGCAGGTATGACGCAGGAGGCGCTGCGTCAGCTGGAGAGCGGAAGGCCAAAGATCAAAAGCGGCCATGGGATCGGTCTTGGCAACATTCTGCGCCGTGTCCATATCATGTATGAGGACGGTCAGGTGCTGATATCCAGTACCCCGGGAAAGGGAACAAAAATAGAAATCGGATTTACAGAGAAGGAGGCAGAGGAGCATGGAGCAGGTGAAGATTCTGGTAGCTGACGATGAGCGGATTGAGAGATCGATCCTGTGCAGAAAGATTTCCAGAGTGCTGGGAGAATGCTGTCAGATCATCCAGGCGGAAAACGGGAGAGAGGCTGTTTCGCTGTTTGAGGAAAAGCGTCCGCAGATCGCGGTTCTTGATATTGCCATGCCGGGAATCAACGGCATAGAGGCGGCGGCCCGGATCCGGCAGATGGATTCTGACTGTATTCTGATTTTTCTTACGGCGTACAGCGACTTTCATTATTCCGTGCAGGCGATCCGGCTGAGGGCGCTGGATTATCTCACAAAGCCATGTGATAACGACGAGCTTTTTGCGGTTCTGGAGACTGCGGTGTACCAGGCTCAGAGCAGGCTGGAGAAGGAAGAGCAGGGGCAGCC
>JAUNGW010000187.1 GCA_030524245.1 Eubacteriales bacterium | reverse complement strand
CTGGACAAAAACCTGATTTCTCTGTGCCGGAAAGAGCGGCTTGTAGAGCTGCTGCATAATTTCATTGTGTTTGACAGCGGAGTAAAAAAGACCTGTCGGCCTAATCAGTTCTTCGGCAATATGGCTGCACAGGATTTTGTGCGGCGGCGTGAGGGAGGCATCATCTGGCACACCCAAGGCTCCGGAAAATCCTTGACCATGGTGTGGCTCAGCAAGTGGATTAAGGAAAATATTTCTGACAGCCGTATCTTGATTATCACAGACCGGGACGAGCTGGATGTGCAGATTGAGCAGGTGTTTGCCGGGGTTAATGAGAGCATTGTCCGTATTCGCCGGGGAAGCGAATTGATTCAGAAGATCAACGACACCTCGCCTGTCATGATGTGCTCCCTGATTCACAAGTTTGGCAAGAAAAACAGGGGCAGAAGCGGCGAATCCGATTATACTGGATTTATTGAGGAGCTGAAACGCTCGCTGCCGGAAAACTTTTCTCCCAAAGGCGATTTCTATGTCTTTGTGGATGAATGCCACCGTACCCAATCCGGCAAGCTCCACAAAGCGATGGAAACCATTTTGCCAAATGCTACATTTATCGGTTTCACCGGTACTCCATTGATGAAAAAGGATAAGGAGACCAGCCTGGAGGTATTTGGCCCTTATATTCATCGCTACAAGTTTGATGAAGCGGTGCGGGATAAGGTAGTTCTGGATTTGCGTTATGAGGCTCGTGAAGTGGAGCAGAATGTTGTCCAGCAGGATCGGATCGACGCCTGGTTTGAGGCAAAAACGCGCGGGCTGACCGGTGTGGCAAAGGCTAAGTTGAAGCAGCGCTGGGGCAATCTGCAAAAAATGTTCAGTTCCAAGGCCCGATTGGGACAGATTGTAGCGGATATTGTTTTCGATATGGAGACAAAACCACGCCTGCACGATGGGCGGGGGAATGCCATGCTGGTGGCGGGCAGTATCTACCAGGCGTGCAAATTCTATGAATTGTTTCAGGAGACCGAGCTGAAGGGAAAGTGCGCCATCGTGACTTCTTACGAACCGGCGGTGGGTGATATTCGCACTGAAACCGTAGGTGATGATGGTGAGACCGAGGCTGTGGAGCAATACGAGATCTACATGAAGATGCTGGGTGGGAAAGACCCGAAGGCGTTTGAAAAAGAGGTTAAGGAAAAGTTTATCAAGCAGCCGGAACAGATGAAACTGCTGATCGTGGTGGACAAGCTGCTGACAGGCTTTGATGCTCCGCCTGCCACTTATCTGTATATTGATAAGTCCATGCGAGACCATGGCTTGTTCCAGGCAATCTGCCGCGTCAATCGTTTGGATGGTGAAGATAAGGAATTTGGGTATATTATTGACTACAAAGACCTGTTTCGATCCTTGGAAAATGCGGTTGCAGACTATACCTCCGAAGCATTTGACTGCTACGATAAGGAAGATGTCTCCGGCCTGCTGACAGACCGTTTGGACAAGGCCAAGGAACAGCTGGAGGATTCGCTGGAAGCTCTGCGCGCACTGTGCGAGCCTGTGGCACCGCCTAAAGATATGGTGGACTACTACCATTATTTCTGCGGTGCCAACACCGAAGCTTTCGACTTGGATGAATTGGAAGAGAATATGCCCAAGCGGGAACAGCTTTATAATCTGTCAGCAACAGCTCTTCGCGCTTTTGGTGAAGTATCGGGCGAATTGCAGGAAAAGTACCACTATACCATGGAACAGATCAAGGCGCTGGAGAGAGAAGTTACCTACTACATCAAGGTGCGTGACGATGTGCGTCTGGCCAGCGGCGACTATGTGGATTTGAAGAAATATGATCCGGACATGCGCCATTTGATCGACACTTATTTGTCAGCTGATCCCAGTCGTGTGTTGACCTCCTTTGGAGGAGCAACACTGGTCGAGCTGTTGGTAGACAACGGGATTTCCGCATTGAAGGATATGCCTGCCTCTACACCCAAAGAGCAGGAAGCGGTTGCAGAGACTATTGAGAACAATATTGGCAAGGAAATTGTTGAGAGAACCCAAAGCAACCCCAAATACTACGAGAAGATGTCTGCACTTCTTCGTGAATTGATTGAAAAACGCAAAAATGACGTGATCAACTATGAGGAGTATCTGCGTCAGATTGTGGAACTGGCAAGGAAGGTACATAAGCCGGAAAGCGGCACGGAATATCCTCCGGGAATCCGGGAGAGTGCCGCTAAGCGAGCCTTTTATGACCATCTCAACGGGGATACGGTTGTGGCTAATCAGATATATGACGCTGTCATGTCCAGCAAACAGGACAATTTCCGGGGAAGCAAAATCAAAGAGCGCAAAATCTGGCGTGCTATTCGTGCTGTCGTAAAAGATGACCAGGAAGCCGATCAGTTACTTGCATTAGTAAAGGAGCAGAGTGAATTCTAGTGGATGAACTGCAAATCGGCAACATGAGTATTGCTGTTACAAAAAAGAATATCAAGAATATGTACATTCGTGTTCTGCCGCCCGATGGAAAAGTACAAATTACTGTGCCATACTCTGCTGGGGATGACGCGATCCGAATGTTTGCGGTATCCAGAATTTCTTGGATCAAAAAGCAGCGTGCGAACTTCGCAGCTCAGGCACGACAAACGAAGCGACAGTATGTGACCGGAGAGAGTTACTATGTCTGGGGGCGGCGGTATCGTCTGGATGTGCAATACTCAAATGTTAGGAATGATGTGTCCCTTACAGGTGGGCATCTGATTTTGCAAGTGCGCCCTGAAAGCACTCCGGAGCAGCGCGAGCGGGTTTTGAATGATTGGTATCGGGAACAACTAAAAAGCAAGCTGCCGAAAGTGATTCAAAAATGTGAACAGATTGTAGGTGTCCATGCATCTGAGTGGAAGGTCAAAAATATGCGTACCAAGTGGGGAACCTGCAATA
>JAUNGW010000186.1 GCA_030524245.1 Eubacteriales bacterium | reverse complement strand
GTTATATACAGAAATAAACAGTTACATACAGAAATAATAAAGGAGAATAAGATTATGACATTTACTTACCCGGCGGTGCTTACACCGCATAAAGACGATAAAGGATATCATGTGACGGTTCCGGATCTGGAGTGCTGCGAGGCGGACGGCCCGGATCTGGAGGATGCGCTGGAGGCGGCCCGCGACGCGGTTTACAACTGGATTATGGTGGAGCTGGAGGACAACGGAGATATTCCGGGACAGACCCACGCGGAGGATATGGAGCTGGCGGAGGGAAGCTTTATCCGGAATATCCGGGTACATGTGAAGCTTTTGCCGGATAATGATTAAAAAAGTGGCGGAAGAATCCTGTGCGGCAGGATTCTTTTTACTGCCAGCTGATTGACATACTGATCATACCAGTGATACAATCAGATCAAAGCTGATAATATTACTGGTATGATTAGGAGGTCTGCCATGGATAAAACTCTTTACCAAAATTACGTAAGAATCCTGGATCACGAGCTGGTTCCGGCCCTGGGCTGTACAGAGCCGATTGCGATTGCCTACGCGGCGGCGAAGGCCAGGGATGTGCTCGGACAGTTTCCTGACAGCATCGAAATGTGCTGCAGCGGCAATATCATCAAGAATGTCATGGGTGTGACGGTGCCTAATTCCGGTGGCCTGCGGGGGATTGATGTGGCGGCGGCCCTGGGTGTGGTCGGCGGACGGGCGGATATGGAGCTGGAGGTGCTGGAGAGCATTACACCGGAGGACATAGAACGGACGAAGCGGCTGGTGGCAGAGCATTTCTGCACCTGCACGCTGCAGGAGGGCGTGGAGAATCTTTATATTGTGGCGAAGGTCAAAAAGGGGGAGCATTCCGCTGAGGTGACCATCATCAACCGGCACACGCTGATCACCAGGATTGTGAAGGACGGCGAGGTTTTATTTGAGCACAAGGCCAGCGGGCAGTCTCCGGACTGCGTGGACAAGTCCCTGCTGAATGTGCGCGATATTCTGGCCTTTGCAGATGAGGTGCGGCTGGAGGATGTTGAGGAGATCATCGGGCGGCAGATTGAGTTAAACAGCGCCATTTCCGAGGAGGGGCTGAGGCATCCGTACGGCGCACAGGTTGGCCGGACTCTTCTGGAGGCCTACGGGGACGATGTGAAGGTCAGGGCCAGGGCCAGGGCGGCAGCCGGCTCTGATGCGCGGATGGGCGGCTGCTCCATGCCGGTGGTGATCAATTCCGGAAGCGGAAACCAGGGAATGACCGTATCTTTGCCGGTGGCCGAGTATGCGAGGGAGATGGGCGCCTCCAGAGAGCAGCTTTACCGCGCTTTGGTTGTCAGCAATCTGATTGCCATTCATCAGAAAAAGTACATAGGCAGTCTGTCCGCCTACTGCGGAGCGGTCAGCGCGGCCTGCGGAGCCGGAGCTGGCATTGCGTATTTATCCGGGGCCACAGAGGAGGAGATCGGCCTGACCATTGTAAATACCATCGGAAATGTGGGCGGCATCGTCTGCGATGGGGCGAAATCCTCCTGTGCGGCGAAAATTGCTTCTTCGGTGGAGGCGGCGATTCTGGCCTACCATATGGCAAAGCGCCATCATTCCTTCCAGCCCGGCGAGGGGATTGTCCAGGGGGATGTGGAGGGAACGATCCGCAGCGTCGGCTATATCGGCCGGGTGGGCATGAAGATCACCGACACGGAGATTTTGAATATTATGATCGACCGGGTGCATGTGGATGAAACATGATCCCGCTTCGGAGCTTCTTTTTGTTGACAGGACGGCCCGGCGGGAAGTATGATAAGGGCGGAGCTGAGATTCATTTAAGAAATGTGGTAACTGTTCAGGACGGACCGAAGCGGAGCGAAGACCTCCGATGCTTCTCGTCCGGCTTTGCCGGGCAAGAAGATGCGCCGTCCTGAACAGTTACGAAATGTGACGTTAAGGACGGAGGATATGAACATGAGATATACTGTGAAACCCCATGATGTGTGCCCCACATCCCTTTCCTTTGATCTGGAGGGAGACGTGGTTAAGAACGTAGAGTTTGTGAGGGGCTGCAACGGCAACTTAAAGGCGATCAGCAAGCTGGTGGACGGTATGACCGTAGATCAGATTGAGTCGGTGCTGAGGGGCAATACCTGCGGAAACAGGAACACCTCCTGCGCGGATCAGCTGGCACAGGCCGTGCGCAGATGCTACGATGAGAGCTGCGGGAAATAGGGACGCGGAAAAGCCGGATATTCTTACAGGCCGGAGAAAGAAACGTAAGGAAATCTTTATTGACAAACACCGCTGCGAAACGTATCATAAAATCATAGATAAGTGTCAGGAAACCGTATGAAAAGAGGTGATGCAGACCTATGAAAAAGAAGGCGACAGCAGCGTGGGCGCTTTCAGCGGCTATGGCTGTTCTTATGGCGTTTCCGGCTTTTGCGGACACCGGATGGGTACGGAACGGGGATGTCTGGAGCTATTACCGGGCAGACGGAAGCAGAGCCGCCAGCACCTGGATCAAGAACGGCGACGCGCTGTTTTATGTAGATGAGAACGGCGCGATGGTGGTGAACACCTGGAAGACCGAGGACGGAGCCACATACTGGCTGGACGGCAGCGGCACGGCGGCCTCCGGCTGGGAGGAGATTGACGGCAAGTGGTATTATTTCGATGAGACCACCCACATTATGGCCACGGAGATGTACGTGGGGAGCAATTACGTGGGAGAGGACGGAGCCTGGATCGTAGGAAAGTGATCCGGAATACCGGCGGGATCAGAACCAGGACGGATGAAGGACAGGACCAGAGAGGAGCCTGTCCTTTTTCATATCACAGGAAAGAGCGTCCTATGATATAAAAACGCTCCGCGGGGGTCGCACTGCGGCGGAATGGAATGATGTCGCTGACGCGACCCGCCGCAGGCGGAGAATCCTGCGCAGCAGG
>JAUNGW010000185.1 GCA_030524245.1 Eubacteriales bacterium | reverse complement strand
TCCGGGACATTTTCATATGTGGTATACTGAGACATTATCATAAATGGCTTATAGAGCAGGCAGGAAACCTCTGTTCCGTATTTACAGGACAGGGGTTTTTTGTTATACTGAAAGGTATCTGACTGTTCAGGACGGCAGGAAAACAAGGCCCGGAGCGGGCGAGTCCCGAACAGCCGCAAAGATGGGTGATAAAGAGGAACGGTATTATGGCAATATCATATAAGCTGGAAAAGTTCGAGGGGCCGCTGGATCTTCTGCTGCACCTGATCGATAAAAATAAAATAGATATTTATGATATTCCCATTGTGGAGATTACCCAGCAGTACCTGGAGTATGTAAGCCAGATGGACAGGGAAGATCTGAATGTGGTCAGCGACTTTCTGGTGATGGCGGCGACGCTTCTGGACATCAAGTCCAGGATGCTGCTGCCTGTGGAGGTTACTGAGGAGGGCGAAGAGGAGGATCCGAGAGCAGAGCTGGTAGCCCGCCTTCTGGAGTACAAGCAGTACAAGATGATGGCGCAGGAGCTTCTTGATCTTGAGGAGAATGCCGGCGGGATGTTCTACAAGGCGCCTACGGTTCCGAAGGAGGTGTCGAAGTATGAGCCTCCGGTAGATCTGGACAGGCTGCTGGATGGTCTTACCCTGGCCCGGCTGCAGCGTATCTTTGATTCGGTGATGAAACGCCAGCAGGATAAGGTGGATCCGATACGGAGCAGCTTCGGAACCATAAAAAAGGAGCCCGTAAGCCTGGAGACCAGGATCATGGATGTGATGACCTACGCCAGAAGGCACAGAAGCTTCAGCTTCCGGCAGATGCTTGAGCGTCAGGGGGATAAGCTGGAGCTTGTGGTGACCTTTCTGGCTGTTCTTGAGCTGATGAAGATTGGGAAGATCCGTCTGACGCAGGAGCATACCTTCGATGATATGTATATAGAGACGCTGGAGGCTGAGGGGGAAGAGACCGAGCTTGATCTGGACGGAATTGACGATTTGGAAGGATAAGGAAACAGGATGGGTAAGCTGTTTGACGAAGAGGAAGAGGAATTTGACATAGCGGCCATAGAGGCGCGGCATGCGCAGACAGAGGCGCTGGAGGCGTGGGAAGCGTGGGAGGCGGAAGATGGAAGCGGCGAAGCGGCGGCAGCCGGCGGCAGTTATCCGGCGTCTGACTGGGAGGCCATAGTGGAGGCTGTGCTGTTCACCATGGGAAATTCGGTGGAGCTGCGGCAGCTGGCTGTGGCCATAGACCAGAGCGAGGATGTGGCGAAGCGGGTGGTGGAGCGTCTGCAGCAGAGATACCGGCAGGAAAACCGGGGAATGCAGATCATTGAGCTGGAGCAGTCCTACCAGATGGCAACCAGAGCGCAGTTTTATGAAAATCTGATCCGGGTGGCATCTGCGCCGAAGAAGCATGTGCTGACGGATGTGGTTCTGGAGACGCTGTCGATTATCGCGTATAAGCAGCCGGTGACAAAGATGGAGATTTCCCGGATCCGCGGCGTGTCCTCGGATCATGCGGTGAACCGCCTTGTGGAGTACGGGCTGATTTATGAGGCGGGGCGCATGGATGCGCCGGGCCGTCCGGCTCTTTTCGCTACTACGGAGGAATTTCTGCGCAGGTTCGGCGTGGGCTCCACCACGGATCTGCCCACTATGAATCCGGAGCAGCAGGAGGAGATCCTTCAGGAGGTGGAGGAGGAGCTTCAGATCAGGTTAAATGAAAATCAGGACGCGGCGGAGGCTGCGGCAGAAGAAGCAGAATCGGAGGAGCAGGCAGATGCCAACCATCAGGATTAAGTATTTTACAGATAAGATAGAGAAGCTTGCCTATATCGGGGGAAAGTCGGACTGGATTGATCTGAGAGCGGCGGAGGATGTGGCCATGAAAGCGGGGGAGTTTAAGCTGATTCCGCTGGGAGTGGCCATGGAGCTGCCTGACGGCTATGAGGCCCACGTGGTGCCGAGAAGCAGCACCTATAAAAACTTTGGGATTATTCAGACAAATCATATGGGTGTGATCGATGAAAGCTACTGCGGGGACAATGATCAGTGGTTTTTCCCGGCTTACGCACTGCGGGACACAAGGATCAGCGCAGGAGACAGGATCTGTCAGTTCCGGATCATGGAACACCAGCCGGCGATCTGCTTTGAGGAAACAGATCATCTGGAGCACGAAGACCGGGGCGGTATTGGCAGCACCGGCAGAAAGTAGTGGACAGATGAGCGGATATGAGCAGGATCAAAGAAGCCGCCGCCGTGCGGCGATGCGCAGGAGAAGAAGGCGCAGGCAGAGGAGAATCATGCTTGCCTGCCTGATGCTTGCGGCGCTTTTTATTGTGGGAGGCGCAGTGTTCGGCATTCTTCGCTGGAAATCCATGAAGGAACGCCGGGCTTTTGCAGAGCAGGGCGTAGCTGCCGCTGTCTCCGGCGACTATGAAGCGGCTATTGCAGCCTTCGATCAGGCGCTGGAAAAGGCGCACGGACGTATCGGAGATTTTGAAACGGATGTATTGCTGAACCGCGCCGAGGCAGAATACAGACAGCAGGACTATGCTGCGGCATTGAATTCCTACCAGCTTCTCCTGGAAGAGGATCCGAAGAACGAGACGGCGAAAAAGGGCGCGGTGCTTTGTCTGGTGGAGACAGGAGCCTATGATCAGGCGCTGGAGCTTAATGTGCTGCAGAGCCAGGTTTATAACAGGCTGGCTGTGGATCAGATTGAAGCGGGCAATTACGACAGAGCTATGGAATACATTACCCAGGGAAGAGGCTTTGCTGACGGCACGGCAGCCAGGGACCTGGATTTTAACGAGATGGTTGTCTGGGAGATGCGGCTTGATTTTCAAAAGGCCCTGAAGCTTCTGGAGACCTATGTACAGAAATACGGCTCCGACGAACGGGCGGAACGGGAGCTGGCATTTTTAAGATCCCGGCAGGGAAACCAGACAG
>JAUNGW010000184.1 GCA_030524245.1 Eubacteriales bacterium | reverse complement strand
CATACATCAGCCCGGCCGGAGATTTCCAGGCAGACGGCGAGCGCACAGGAAAATATCTCCTTGGCGGAGAAGAGCTGACCTTAAATGAAAGAGGCGAGAGTGTGATCAGCTACGCGGATTACGCGATTGCGATGGTTGACGAGGCAGTCGCAGGGGAGCATATCAGACAGAGAATTTCTGTTGTGCGCGCTTAGTTTAGATCGAACAGGGGACGGTGGATAGACACCGTTCCCTGTTCGTTTAGGATCATCCCACTAAGTTGGGGAGGAATGTGACTGTCTGAGGGATGTATGTGATGATGAAAAGGACAATCAGGAGCACTCCCAGCATGGGGAGCAGATCCCTGAGCTGTTCCTTTAAGCTCACCTTCGCGATGGAGCCCGCCACAAACAGGCACACTCCCAGAGGCGGCGTACACATGCCGATGGTCAGGTTCACTGCCATCACCAGGCCGAAATGGATCAGATCGATTCCCATGGCCTGTACAAGCGGAAGGAACAGCGGTGTAAAGATCACCAGGGCGCTTGTGGTATCGATGAACGTTCCGGCAATCAGAAGAATGATATTGATTACCAGAAGCAGAACCACGCGGCTGCTGATGGAGCCGGAGAGAAGCGCACTCACTGTCTGCGGTACCTGTGCGACTGTGATTACCCAGGTGAAGAGGCTGGCACAGGCAACAACCACCAGAACCTGGCCCGTGGATTTGGCACAGTCCACAAAGAGAGAAAACATATTCTTCAGCTTCAGCTCCTTGTAGACGACACCGCCGATAAGGATGGCGTAGGCGCAGGCGATGGCGCCGGACTCGGTGGCCGTGAAGATACCGGACAGAATTCCGCCGATGATGATAAGAGGCATAATCAACGCCAGCGCGGCGTCCTTGCCTGTGCTGAGAATTTCATCGGCGCTTGCCTTCTTCTCACGTCCCACGTAATGCCGTTTCTTCCCGACAATATAGCTGTAGATCATCAGTCCCAGACCCATGATGATGCCGGGAATAAAACCGCCGATAAAGAGCTTTCCCACGCTGACGTTGGCCATGGTGCCATAGAGTAACAGCGGAATGCTGGGCGGGATGATCGGGCCGATGGAGCCGCCGCAGGCAATCAGAGGCGCTGAGAATGTATCCTCATAGTTTTTCTCCCTCATAATCGGAATCATAATGCCTCCGATAGCCGCTGTGGCCGCGATGGCGGACCCGGTGATCGCCGCGAAGAACATGCAGGCCAGAATGCTGACCAGAGCCAGGCCGCTGGGGAAATGGCCGATCAGTGCGTCGGCAAAATCCACGATTCTCCGGGAGATTCCTCCCTGCACCATCAGGCCGCCGGCCAGGATAAACAGCGGAATCGCGATCAGAGCAGTGCTGTCGGCGCCGGTAAACAGCCGCTGAATTACTACGATTAACTGGGTTCCGCCCTGCACAATTCCAAACACTGACACTAACCCCAGGGAAAAGCAGATCGGAATTCCGATTAAAAACAGTAGAAATAATAATACAATGTAAATCATGCTTTTTCCTCCTTATCGCTGCTTTGAAGCTGCCCTGCGAGAATCTGTACCATATAGTAGAGCATCACAGCGCCTGCGCTGGGGATGCTGGCATAGTATACGGACATCGGCAGCGGAAGATAGGAGGTGGTCTGTGTCCAGCCAAAGATACAGAACTTGATCCCGAATACAATCAGAAACACAAAAAACGCGCACAGAACCAGGTTGATCCCGATTTCCACTTTCCTGCGCGCCGCAGCAGGCAGCGCCATGAGAAACACATCCACATTGAGATGCCCATTCTCCTTCACGCACCAGGCGGCGCCCCAGAATACCAGATACGTAAATGCCAGGCGCAGCACGTCCGTGCTCCAGGGAAGCGGAGATTTTAATACAAACCTGCAGAGTACCTGCAGAAACGTAATCACGAATACAAGAAGTGAACTTACTCCCATAACCGTTCGGGTTATGCAGTCAATAATTTTATTACACATGTCCGGATTCTCCTTCCTGTCAATCTACGGCTCATCCGCCGCATACTCTGTCCGGTATTCTTCGACAGCAGCCTTCACGCCATCTGTTAACTCCGGCGGTACCATAGCAGTCACCGCGGGATCCAGATAGAGATCTGCCGTCGCCTGTTGGAAGGAATCCAGATCCGGATCGTGGCAGACCTTGACGCCCTTGGCCTCGATCGCTTCCAACATGCCTTCCTCCATATCCGTCACGGCCTGTCTCTGAGTGTCCCTGGCATACTCTGCCGCTTCGTCCACCCAGGCCTTTTCCTCATCTGTCAGCTGATTATAAAAGTTGAGATTCATAATCATGCTCTCCGGGCCGTAGGTATGGCCGTCCAGGCACATATACTTCTGCACCTCGTCAAAGGCTGAGGAGGAGATGGATGCAATTGGATTTTCCTGTCCGTCCACAGTCCCCTGCTGCAGCGCCGTGTAGAGCTCATTGAAAGCGATGGGCGTAGCGATAAAATTCAGATGATCCGCCAGGGCAAACCAGATAGGAGATTCCTGCACGCGGATGGACAGCCCTTTCATGTCTTCCGCCTTCGTGATCTCTCTTTTATTGTTTGTAAAATGCCGGAAGCCCAGCTCACAGAAGGCCAGGTGCTTAAATCCCTGTTCCTCGAACTTAGGCTGCAATTCCTCCTGCAGATAGTTGTCCAGGGCATAGTAGGCTTCTGCCTTATCAGAAAACAAATAAGGAATCGCCAATACCTGCATTTCCGGAACGAAGCTGGGAAGAGCTCCGTCGCTGGTCACCACCGCGAGTTCGATGGAACCGATCTTGACGCCTTCCGCCATCTCACGTTCCCCGCCGAGCTGGGCATTGGGGTAAATCGTGATATCGAAGCGGTCACCGGCCAATTCCTCTAACTTTTCCTGAAAAGCCGTCGCTGCGATTGTGGACTGGTGCGATTCATTGCCCACTGTGGCGATTTTCAG
>JAUNGW010000183.1 GCA_030524245.1 Eubacteriales bacterium | reverse complement strand
GCTTATCGTCCGCGGAAAAGCCGATGGTCTCGCCATCCTTCAGCGTGACGTCACACGCCAGCTCATAGGATGCCATGCCTGCCAGAAAGTCCCGCAGCTCCTCCGGCCCGGCGTCGGCATTCAGGACCTCCATTTCCTCCTTGCCGAACACATCCATGCCGTAGGTGTAGCCGTTCAGGCCTCCCCCGCTCCGGTACAGGCCGAACCAGATCCAGTTGAAGATGGGAAGCTCGCCCTCCTTCATCATATCGGCAAAGCCCTCGTAGAACCTGGGCTCAAACACCACGCCGTTGGTGAAGACGCCGGTGGCGTATTTCTGCCTGCAGCATACGGCCATCGCCTTGGTGAACAGCTTTCCCCTCTCTAACAGCTTCTCCTCCCCGCCCAATACCGCCACCATGATGTGCGCCTTGTGCGCTTTGGCCGCCTCCATGGCCTCCGGCCACATATAGTTGTTTTCGGCGTTGATCTCTGCTTCATTGTCCGGGATGTGGCCGTAAAAGAGTGTCGCGATCAGCACCATGTCACCGACCCGCATCACCACGGCGTCGCCGCTGTTCCCGTCTTCTTCTCCGCCCTCGTCCGGCTCCTCGTCCACGATGCCCCATTCCTCCCGCAGATCCCGGATGAACTGCTCTTTATCCCACTCCGCCTCGGAGAGAAGCACAGACCCGGCAAAGGTGCCCTTGGGGCCGTTTTCCTCTGAATCTTCGTCAGCCGCGCCCGCCTCGCCGCGGTTAGCGATCTCCTCCCGGATCACCGCCGGGGCATTTTCGTCCTCCAGATCCAGCTCTGCCCAACGCCGGGTGTAAGGGATATCATCCATGCCCGTCAGCGTCTCGTCCAACCCGGTGGTCTGCTCCTCATCGTCCGGTTCTCCCTCCGGCGGATTTTTCAGGGCCACCGTGCCTGCCTCCCGGCGGAAGGTGTGGAAGCTGGCCCAGGGGATGTCCGTTTCCTCAAAGAACGCTTTCGCCATGTCAAGCGTCTTCCGGATGTCCCAGGCGATAAAGTCCACATAGCCGCAGAAAAGGCCGGTGGCCCCGCCGGTGAGAGTGAGCGCCTCCGGGCCGTCCCCGGCGGCGAGCGCTTTCTCCAGCTTGTCCCGGAAGTCGAAAATCTTCTGACTGCCCTCCTCTTCCCGCAGGGTATCCAAAGGGTAGCAGAAAAAGCCCGCCGCCGCGCCGTCGGCGTGGAGCTCGTCCATAAAATCATTGTCCGCGGTCAGATAGCCGTTGATCAGAGCAACGCAGCAGGTGGAACCCGCTATCGTATCCAGCCGCCAGTCGGCGTCCGGGTCTTCATTAGGTTTCATTTCGTAGCCAAGATAGCTCTCCAGATAGGCCTCCGGGTCGGTGGAGAGGTCCGCTCCCTGTTCTTTCAGCTTGTCGGGCAGTTTGGACAGGAGGAAAGACGGCTCCGCCTTGGGCTTTTCCAGCACGTCAAAGCTGTCTATGTATCTCATGTGGGGAATTTCACCCAGCACCTGGTCGGTGAGCGTGGTGAGCATCCACCAGACCTTGCCCTCTTTCTCCCGAAGCATCGGAAGCAGCTTTTCACAGTATACGGAGACGGCAAAGCGGTTCTCGCTCTGCTCCTCAAGCCAGACCTGCACATCCTCCCCGGAGATCTCCCAGCCGTCATTGGTGCGCAGGCCGATGTCCCGGGCAGGCTGACGGCCAACCAGGATATTCCAGTGCTGCAATACTTCTTTTGGCGCGTGTTTCTGAAAATAGACCAGCTCGAACAGCCTGACCTTGTCGCCCTCCGGGGTGAGGATCAGCTCATATTTTTCGCGACCCACGCCCATTTCGAAGGAAATCTCGTCAAAAACCCGGTTCAGGATTTCCTCCATCTGGTCCACCAGCTCCTGCCCCCGGGTGTGCTCTTTATCCTCGTCCATCATCCGCCGGAACTCTGCCTCCTGCCGGATAAAGGCCTCCCACGCCGATTCTGTCCGCTCCCGGAAGCACTCCGAAAACTGCGGCAGAGAAATGCCTTTCTTACACAAATCGATCAATTCCTTTGTATCCCCGTCATCCGGGCGGGCCTTTAGCGCCTTTTCAAAGTACCGCAGGGCGCGGCCTTCCTGATCCAGATAATAATAGGCATACCCCATACGAAAGTTCCAGCAGTGGTCGCCCGCAAAGTATTCCTCATGTGGCTTCAGCAGGGCAATGGCCTTTTTGAGCAGTTCCCGGCCCTCCGGCTCCGTGGGGTCTGCCAGATTGTTATATGCACGGGCCAGTTCGGAGTCCTCTTCAGGGGTGCGCTCCTTCGCAGGAATAGTCTCCAGCGCGTCAATGATCTTCTCATATTCGTCGTTTTCATTCCACTTCTGGCACTGCTGTAAAATGTCCATACTTTGTTCCTCCTCGGATTATTTTAAATCCAGTCGATCCATAAGCTGATTCAAATGTTCCAACCACGCGGAGGCGATTTCGCCGTTACCCCCGTCCTTCCAAATCTCCGCCATCTGCGCCCGGCCCCTCGTCACTCTCCAATGCTTTCCCCCAATGCGCCCCATGTTCATTTCCTTCTGAATTCCAGGTTTATCGCTCTGGCTGACTTCCCGATAAATGGGAATTGCTCAATCCTTTTTGTTCCCTGTCAGAAGAACATACAATCCATAAACAAAAAGAATAAGGAATATAACCGTAGGAATTAATACTCCATTGTCTAAAATACTCACTATCATTCTTCCCGGTGGTGTTACCCACGCAGTTGCCGGATTTTGCATGGCGACCATTATCATTCCTACAATACCAATAACACCACTTAATGTTAGAAAACCGCCTTTTATAGTTCTATTCATAATCATTATCCTTTCGTATCAAATTCCGATCTATCGGTCCGCTTATGGACAACGTGAAGATCGTTCAGTTTGACCGGCTCCCAGTTGATCTCCTCCAATCCCCGCCCCACCAGCATGGGGCCGATGCCCGCCCGCCGGACGGGAGCCATGCTCGCCCGGATCAGTTTCTCCGGGGCCCGCTCCATGAGTTCCATGGTCAGCT
>JAUNGW010000023.1:3312-26093 GCA_030524245.1 Eubacteriales bacterium | reverse complement strand
CGCCTTGGGAGCCGGAGCCGCCTTTGGAGCTGCCTTGGGAGCAGCCTTCGGAGCCGCTGCCGGAGCTGCGCCGGTGGAAGCGCCTTCCTCTACAGTTACGTCATATACGTTGCCATTTACAGTAAGTGTATAATTCTTCATGATATAATCCTCCTAATCTGCTTATGCTCTTTTCCATTTTGAACCGGGCGCACGTTTAATGGAACGCACTACCAGGCCGTCTGCCGATGCTCCGGTTGATGCTGCAATCGCCGCCGTAATAACGGCCACCAGCTCCAGATCGTCTGCCAGCTCCTCTTCCTCCGCCGCGGGCTCTGCCGCCGGAGCAGGCGCCGCAGCAGACGCCGCAGCTTTGTTCTTCGCTCTCTGCTCGAACACGCTGATGAACTTGAAGCAGCCGATAATCACGCTGATGAAAATCAGCACCACAAATACGGTACCCATACCCAGAAGCGTATTCATGGCAGCCTTGGCCATCTTCTCTCCCAGCGTATACTCAGGACTCATGGACGCTGACGTGGGCGTCAGGGTCTGCGTGGTACGATCCTGTACGCAGAACAGCTTAAACTCCGCGTTGCGCTTTTCAAACTGCGCCTGAACCGTGCACACGTACTCGCCGTCGTCGCTCAGCTCCACGTCCGAGGAAATGATGGCGACAAGCTTGCCCGTATCCTGCATGGTGCCGCTCCATGCGGTCACCACGCTGGCAAGGCCGTCCTCGCCGGCATCCAGAAGGCTTGTCTCAAGCTCCTCCGTCTGCGCCTCGTCCAGGGAACCGATCTGCTCTAAAAGCCCTTCTGTGGCCTGAGAAACATAAGTCGCCATCTGAGGATCCACCGCCGCCTTCTCTGCGGCGCTGCCGCATGCAGACAGGGAGAGCATACCGGCTGCCAGGCATAACACCAATAAAACTCGTCTTATATACTGTTTCATATATCAGTCACCTCATTTTAAACCGTTCCGTGTTTTCTGTCAGGACGATCCTCTCTCTTGGTAAACAGCATCTCAAAGGCCGCAATCACACGTTTTCTGGTGTCGCATGCCTCAATTATGTCATCTACATATCCTCTCTTCGCAGCAGCCACAGCGCTGGACTGAAGCTCGCGGTAAGCAGCCGCCTTCTCATTGATCAGGGCAAGGCTGTCGTCCGCCTTCGCAATCTCGTCAGCGTACATGATCTTTGCCGCGGCAGCTGCATCCATCATGCCGATAGCAGCGTCCGGCCATGCGAATACCACATCCGCTCCGATGGACTTGCTGTTCATCGTCAGATAAGCGGTTCCGTATGCCTCTCCGGTAATCACGGTCACCTTGGGAACGCTGGCGTTTGCATAAGCGTAGGTCAGACGGCCTGCCGCCTTTGCGATCCGGCGCTCCGTGCACTTGCTCGCCTTGTATCCCTTTACGTTTACAAGAGTCAGCACCGGGATATTGAAAGCGTCGCAGAAGGAAACGAACTTCGCTGCCTTCTCGCAGCCCTTGTAGGAAAGCGCCGCGTCGAAAGTTTCCGCCTTCTCACCGTCCTCGCCGTACAGCTCGGTACGGTTTGCCACGCAGCCGACGGTAGACCCGTTCAGACGGATAAAGCCGGTTACCATGGACTTGTCATAATCCTTCTTTACTTCCATAAAGAAATTATCATCGGAAATCTGCGCCAGGGCAATGTCAGAAGCGCCCACGCAGCCGCCCAGATCCGCGCACACACGGTTCAGATCATCGGTGCACTCGCTGTAGGACATATCCTCCTCGTTGTTTGCCGGAAGAATGGAAACAAGAGAACGGATCTGCGCAAGAATCTCATCCTCACTGCCCGCAAAATCAACCAGTCCGGCCTCTTCGCTCTGGAACGCGGCGCTGGATGTGTCGCAGGTCTCTGTCCGGTTGCCGTCAATCGCATTGGGAGAATTTACGAATAATCTGGCACTCTTGCTCTCCATGAAAATAAAATCAGCCATAGCTGCGGACACTGCCATACCGCCTCCGCAGGTTCCAAAAACAGCAGATATCTGCGGAACCACGCCGGAAGCCATGGACTGGCTTAAATACATCTGGCCGAAGCCGTTCAGCGCATCCGTCGCCTCCTGCAGGCGCAGGCCTGCGCAGTCGATCAGTCCGATCACCGGCGCTCCCATCTTCATGGCCATAGAATAGATGCCGGAAATCTTTTTTGCGTGCATCTCGCCTAAGGAACCGCCCAGAACGGTAGCATCCTGGCTGTACACATAGACAAGCGCTCCGTCAATGGTGCCGTAACCGGTGATTACGCCATCTGCCGGAGTTTCCCTGTCAGCCATGTTAAAGTCTGTGCTTCTTGCAGTAATATAAGCGCCGACTTCAACAAAACTGTTCTCATCAAGTAATGCGTTGATTCTGTTACTTGCTGATGTTTGTGCTGAATTACTCATTTTGCAATCCTCCATTTTGAAATATTTTCGCGGCAGTCTGAATCTTCTGACACATGTTGCTCCCAGAACATCGTTAAGAACATATCAATCCGCCGTTTTGGAAATCCAATTTCTGCCGATTTTAATTGTATAATGGAAAGCTACAAAATTCAAGTTATATTTTTAACTTTTTATGAAAAATATGTCAAAAATTCCGCAAAAGCAGTATGGAAAATTCCATCGTTCCATGGATTCCTCCGCATACAGCGGAAATACCGCCGCCGTTTCTCCGTTTAACCGGTAAATCTCATATCCGGCCACATCTCCGACCCGCACCGGAGCCTCTAAGTGATCCGGCAGGCTTTCCGCATGCTCCACCTGATCTTCATCAGACAAAAGAAGCCTCAGCGTCCTCTCCTCCCTCTGCAGCCGGTCGCTGACCGGGATCATCCCCTCCCTTATTCCGTTTTTCACCGGCACAGACCTTTCCTCCGACGCCTCAAACACATCCCGGTAGTGATAATGCTCCATTCCATACCGGAGCAGCGTTCTGGCATCCTCCCACTTCCAGCCCTTATGCGGCGGCCATCCGCTTCCCAGCAGCGCGATCACAAAGGTTCTCCCCTCGTCCTCCAGCGCCCCGACATAGGAATAGCCCGCGCCGCCTGTAAATCCCGTTTTTCCCGTCAGCGCCCCCTCCATCATGCCAAGGAGGGCGTTGTGATTCGTACAGGAATAAAACCGTTTGCCGGACAGATCTGAAAAGCTCCGGGACGGCGTCCCTGTTATCTTTAAAAATGCTTCCTTCATTGGAGATTCCCTGATGCAGTACCGGAGTATTGCCGCCAGATCCGCCGCCGTAGTGCCGTGGCTTTTTTCCGTTCCGTCCTCCATGACGCAGGCAGCATCCAGGCCGTTCGGCGTGATAAACCAGGTATCGCTGCATCCGATATCCCTGGCCTTCTGATTCATCATTTCTGAAAAGCTCTCCACGCTGCCGCCCACATGCTCCGCGATTGCCACGGCAGTATCGTTGTGAGATTCCAGCATCAGAGAGTATAAAAGATCCTTAAGAAGAAATTCTGTTCCCGGGGGCGCTCCCAGATGCACCCTCGGCTGGGACGCAGCCGTTTCAGAGAACACGCACACATCCTCCAAAGATGCGTTTTCCAGCGCCAGGATGCAGGTCATGATCTTTGTGGTGCTGGCCATGGGACGGAACACGTTCCCGTCCTTCTCATAAAGAATGCGGCCGCTGCCGCCGTCCATCAAAACAGCGCTCAGGGCATGCAGCTTCAGCTCCTGGCGGCTCTGCCCTGCCGGCGCACTGCCTGCGGCAGCCAGACGGGCCAAATCACTGCCCGACGCATTCGGCTGCACCGGTGCGCCGTTTATCACAGCCAGACGCGCCGCACCTCCGCCCGGCGCTGCCGGATACGCCGGTGCGCTGCCCCAGACCGCAAATCCGGCCGCCATCCCAATCATCAGTCCGTATGCACGGTTTCTCTTTCCCATGATTTCACCCGGAATGCTTCGTCAACTTATCCTATTCCAGGTGTCCTCAAATTATTCAGGGCTTTCGGAGGCCCTTGGGATAATGGTTTTTCACAGTGCCGGAAACCCACTTGCCCCAGCCTGCGCTGCAGCTGCCGGCGCAGACCAGCCCCCAGCCGCTGATATCCGGCGCGGCGGACAGTGTGCTTCCCGCCAGATAGTCTCTCGCCTCCCTGCTTTCAGGATCAAGGCGCAGCTGCCGCCTCACCTGCTCCGGCTTCAGGTACAGGGCCAGGGCATGGGCCGGCTCCAGCCTGTTCTTTTTCAGGGTTCCCAGATGAAGTCCCGGGCGGAGAACACGAAGTCCGGAAAAATTCGGCATTCCCTCCGGCGCCGCGTAAAGCTGCTCTCCGTACAGGAGCAGACGATCCGCCCACCGCTCCTGCTCCCACTGTCCAAAGGCCTGATCTGTCAGAATATCCCGGAAAAATTCCCGCACCAGCTTCTGCCCCGCCCTGTCCTTCCAGAAGGCAGGCGCCTTCGCCTGTTTTTTTCGTCCGGCTTCCTCTCCGTCAGCCTTCCCGTCCTTTTGGAGCAGTGCCATATAATGTCCCTCTCCCTCCGCCAGGTGAGGCCAGATCCGGTACGTGTCTGAAAGCTTTGCAGAGCCGTTTTTCACCCACTCCGGGCGGCCCTTTGACAGACCGGGGAGCTCGTTTCCGGCCCCGGCAGGAATTACATGAAATTCCGGATGTCCTTCCAGAAATTCTGCCACGGTTCCCTCATCTTCCTCCGGCGCAAAGGTGCAGGTGGAGTATACAAGCCGGCCGCCCGGCTTTAACATGGCTGCTGCCCGCTCCAGAATCTCCTGCTGGCGGCGGGCGCAGCGGGATACGTTTTCCGGACTCCACTCCAGAATCGCCTGCTCATCCTTCCGGAACATGCCCTCGCCGGAGCAGGGCGCGTCCACGATCATGCAGTCAAAAAATTCAGGAAATGCTTTCTCAAGCCTTGCCGGATCCTCGTTTGTCACCGCCACGCCGCCGATTCCCATCCTTTCCACATTCTGGGACAGGATTTTCGCTCTGGCCGGATGAATTTCGTTGCTGATCAAAAGCCCTTTTCCTTTCAGGCGTCCGGCAGCATGGGTGGTTTTTCCGCCGGGAGCTGCGCAGAGATCCAGAACAAGCTCTCCCGGCTTCGGATCAAGAAGGCTTACCACCGCCATGGCGCTGGGCTCCTGAATATAGTAAGCCCCCGCCTCATGGGCCGGATGACGGCCCGGACGCGCCGTCTCATCATAGTAGAAGCCTTCTCTGCACCATGGTACAGGACGAAGTCCGAAGCGGTCCTTAAAGCAGGCCTCAAACTCCTCCCGGCCCGCCTTTAAGAGGTTCACCCTGAGACCGGAGACCCGTTCTCCCTCAAAGCTTTCCCGAAAGGCTCCGTACTCCTCTCCCAGCATGGTTTTCATTCTGGCCTCAAAGGCCTCCGGCAGTTTTATCTCCTTGCCCATATTCACACTCCCTCTGTATAAGATGCCCCGGCCCGGGCCATCGCAGATGCAGAAAAAAGACCATGCATCCGTCCATGTGACGGACACACAGTCCTCATCCTGTTGGTTATTCTGTCTCTATCAATGTCCGGATTATAAGGAAACCTTGTAATCCTCGGAACCTTCTCCGTTTACTACATAGTAAGCCACATTCTCTTCCGGTTTCACATAAACTTCAATGGTCTTGATGGTTACGCCCTTGTTGGCTGCCTTAAATGCCTTGGTTGCTGCATCCAGCACATCCTTGGCCAGAATCTGGCTGCCGGCGTATTCAATAACAACAGATGCCTTCGGCTCAACCTTCTTTGCCGGAGCTTTCTTCGGTGCAGGAGCTTTCTTGGCTGTCTCTGTTTTTTTCTCAGCCTCAGCCATGGGAGCTGCTGCCTACTTCACAGTCTCAGTCTTCGGAGCTGCCGCTGCCTTCGCAGTCTCAGCCTTGGGAGCTGCCTTTACGGTCTCCGCTGCTGCATCCTTCGTTAAATCTGCCTTTATGGCGTCTTTTTTTGTTGCTGCCATACTCCTTTTCCTCCTCATTTGAATCTGGAATCTATTGCATTCACGCGGGTTTTCTGCACCTGCGTTGAAAGAATTATATATCCGTTTTTTCCTTTTGTCAATCAAATACAGTGAAGAACCACTGTTTTCCTGAACAAATTACGCTTACAGCACCACAATCAGCGCAGCGGTGATGGTAATGATGCTGGTCACAATGGACAGGGAATTGACGGCGCTGGAAAGCTCCACATCCCCGCCGAGCCTGCCTGTAAATGCAGTCGCCACAGAGGACACAGGCCCGAAGGCCACAATGGCCATGGCCTGACGGACCTCCAGAGGAAAGGGCAGCAGAAAATAAGCAGCCAGAGACAGCAGAAGCGCCGTCCCGTAGCGCAGTCCCAGAATCCGCAGAATATGCTTCAGCTTGTCCTTCTCCATCCGCAGCTCAAATCCGATGCCGATCATCAGAAGCGCCAGAAACGGATTGGCATTTCCCGCCGTCTGCGCGAAGGAGAGCACCAGCCCCGGAATACGGATATTCAGACACACAAGGACAGTCATCAGCACATAGGCGTCAAAGGGCAGGGAGGAAAACAGACTTTTCAGGATGAGCCGGGCCGAAGCCTTCTGCTCTCCGCCTTTGGCCAGAGAGGCCAGCGTATAGCTGACTCCCGTGCACATGACAGAGTTTCCCGCGTCGAACAGGCTGGTGGCGGCAAAGCCCACCGGCCCCAGAAAGCTCTGCACAAAGGGCAGGGTGAAATTGCCGATATTATATCCGGAAAGGTTGATCATATCGAAGGCCTTCTGCTCTCCGCTCCGGTGAAGGTTTATCATATAACCGATCAACACCATCAGGCCATTGCATAAAATGCCGGCCAGACACAGAACCAGCAGGGAGGTCTCCATCGTAATACTGCTGAAATTGGCGATAATCGCGCACGGAAGCGTGATCCTGATTACGATCCTTGAAATCAGATAAAAATCATCCGCATGAAAAAAGCCCTTTCGTTTCAGCACATAGCCCATCACAATAATCAGCACAAAGGCCGCCGCCTTTACAAGCACAGCTCCGATTCCACTCATATCCTCTTATCCCCATCTTTCTTTATTTCCGCGCCCGGGATTCTCCGCCTGCGGCAGGCCGCGCCTTCCTATGCCGCCAGAAGCATCTCCGCTATATACACCGCCAGGCAGGCTCCTATGGACACCTTAAACAGGTTTCCGTCTGTCCAGGCGAGAATCACCGCCGCCGCAAATCCGGCGGCGCCGGACCGGATGTCCGCCGTAGCGGAAAGAATGGCGGGAAAGGTCATCACGGAAAGACTCACGTACGGTACATAGTGAAGAAAGGAACGGATAAACGGGCTTTTTATTTCCCTGCGCAGCAGCGTCAGCGGCAGAGCCCGCACCGCATAAATCGTCACAAACATCACCAGGATGCCTGCCGGAATATTAACGTCCATCATCCTTTGCCTCCTTTTCCTGCACCGGAAACAGCCACGCCGCCGCTCCGGCGATCAATATGGTCAGCGCAATCATCTGAAAGCCGCTGGATATCTCCTGAAGCCCGGGAATCACTGTCCAAAGCCAGCTGGCCGCCATGGAAAGCACAACGACGCCGGCGATGATTCTGCTCTTTCTTGACGGCGGAATCACCACTGCCATGAACATACCGTAAAGAGCCACGTTCAGAGCGCTCATCACGCTCTCCGGCAGGATCATGCCGATTACGGCTCCCAGAAACGTACCGGCCACCCATCCCGGAACCGCCGCGGTGGCCGCCCCGTACATATAGGACGGATACAGCTTTCCCGGAACCGCCATGGAAATTCCGAATATCTCATCCGTCACCTCATATGCCATGAAGAAGCGGTGAAAAAACGGCTGATCCTGCCGCACCTTCTGGGACAGGGCGCTGGACATCAGCAGATACCGCATATTGACCACCACCGTCGTCACAACCAGCTCCGCCCAGCCCGCTCCGGCCGCAAGCATGCCGATTCCCGCAAACTGTCCGGCGGAGGCCAGCATGGCCATGGACATCACCGCCGCCTCTGCGGCGGAAAGCCCCGCCTTCTTCGATGCAATGCCCAGCGTAAAGGACACCGCAAAATACCCAAGGCCAATGGGGATTCCGTCTCTCATCCCTCTTATATACCAGTCCTTTGCATTCATATCTTCTGTCTCCCCGCAGTCTCGTAAAAATCCAAAACTTTTTTTATCATACATGGATCCGGCTGTCAAGTCAACGGGGAAAAGCTGCAGCCATCGACATATTTCTTTTTTTATTATATAATGAGCGTATGCTTGCTCATGGCTCTGGCATCATTATATCATGAACGAAGTTCATGATATAATGATGCCAGAGCCGAAGCAGGCAAGACTTTCAGTCACAGGGGAGGATTTCAGTCCATGACCAGCAGAGAATTATTATACGTAAAAACCGTCGCCGATGAGCGGAGCATTTCCAAAGCGGCCAGGAAGCTTTTTATGGCCCAGCCGTCCTTAAGCCAGTCCATCCAGCGGATCGAGGAAAGCGTGGGGACGCCGCTTTTTAACAGGGCAAGCAGCGGCCTGACCCTGACCTACGCCGGAGAGCGCTACTACCATATGGCTGTGCAGGTGCTGAAAATATATGAGAATTTTGAGCTGGAGATCAGCGACATCAACAACCTGAAAACCGGCCGGATCCATCTGGGCGTCACCAACCACCTGGGCGCCCTGACCTTGTCGGACGTGCTGCCCCGGTTCCGTCAGCTGTGCCCCTTTGTGGAGATTTTTGTATCAGAGGAGAATTCTGCCAGACTGGAGCGGATGCTTTTGTCCGGCGAGCTGGATTTTGCCATTATGCACACGCCGCCGGAGCCATCTGCCCAGCCGCTGATTTATTATGATGTGATGGACCGGGATCCGTTTATCATTGCCATGGCGCCGGATCATCCCCTCATGAAAAAGGCAGTGAAAAAGGACGGCTACCCATATCCCGTCCTTGATCTGCGCCATTTAAAAAAGGAGCGTTTCCTGATGCTCCACAAGGAGCAGCGTATCCGCCAAATCACCGATGAGGTTCTGGCAAAGGCAGAGATTCCAAACCCGGACGTTGCTCTGACCCTGCGCAACTTTGAGACAGCCCAGCTCCTGGCCGCCCAGGGTATGGGCGTCATGCTGGTGCCTGCCCAGTATTCTTTAATCGGCACGGGAAACCATGAGCCGGCACGGCTCAGTATTCCCGAATCCTACGGAGCCTTCTGGGATCTCTGCACCGCTTCGCTGAAAAACAGCTTTCTTTCCAAGGCGGATCAGCTTTTCATCCGGCTTCTCAAGGAACAGTTTTCGCCCGGATCCGTTTAAGAACCGGGCGAAGGCTGTTCCTTTTGTTTTTATTTTTCCAGGGCGCGGACTTTCTCCCAGATCTCCTCCAGCACCGGAATTCCCTGTTTCATATTTTCCTCTCTCGTTTTTAAGGACCTCTCTCCCGGGTAACGGACCTCCCGTCCCTCATCTGCCGGATGAGAGGACTTTACATCCGCCAGAATGCCGGACACAATCTCATGGGTAAGCTCCTCCGTATTGAACCTGCCGGGATCCATGGCGATCATCACCTGAGACAGCCCCACCTCGCTGTCAAAGGTTCCCACCTTCGATACGGAATTGCCGTTGGTCAGCACGGTGGCGATCAGATCCAGGGCGATGGATATGCCGGAGCCCTTCCAGTAGCCGATGGGCAGCACTCTCCGCGTCTCCTCGATGGCTGCCGGGTCTTTCGTCAGCTGTCCCTGGCTGTCATAGCCTCCGGCAACCGGAAGCTCTGCCCCCTTAAGCCTTGCCTCTTCAAGCTTCCCGTAGGAAAACTGGGATAAAGCGCAGTCGATCACCACATGGTTCCCATCCTTTCCCGGCACCGCCATAACCAGGGGATTGTTGCCGATCTTCTGGTCCGTGCCGCCCCAGGCCGGCATATTCGGCATGGTGTTGGACCAGCAGATCCCGATCATCCCCTGCTCTGCCGCCTGCCAGCCGTAGCTTCCGCCCCGCATCCAGTGATTGCTGTTGCCCAGGGCGACCACGCCCGTGCCGTACTGCCTGGCCAGCTCACAGGCCCGGTCCATGGCAAGCGCCGCATTTAAGGGGCCGAGACCGCGCCTTCCGTCCCACCGCTCCAGGGCGCCGAAGCTGGCCGTGCACACCGGCTCCGCCGCCGGATCGATATCTTCCTTATCCAGGTATCCGATCACCCTGGGAAAACGGTTGATGCCATGGGAGTACACGCCGTCCAGACTGTTGCCCGCAAAAACCGCCGCCGCCTTTTTCGCGTTCTCAGAAGATAAGCCTCTGCTCTCCAATATTCTGCGAAACGTCTCAAACAGCTCCTCGTAAGAAATCCTCATATTCTGTCTCCTTCCTCGCCTCCGGAATGCTCCGGCCTCCGTTATTTTTTCATTCTAAAGCAGAACCGGAAAAAAGAAAAGATGATTCTTGATATTTTTTTCGGATTCTTTTACAATAATGTGAGACAAAAAGGAGGTTGTATATAAGCTATGTCAAAAAAAGATTCTCTGCTGACAGGAGCGCCTGGCCGGTCCCTGTTCTTTTTTGCTGTTCCGATGATCATCGGCAATCTGTTCCAGCAGTTTTACAATATGGCGGATTCCATTATTGTGGGACGGTTCGTGGGCGAGGACGCTCTGGCTGCCGTGGGCGCTTCCTATTCCTTTACAAATGTATTTATCATGGTTGCCATCGGCGGCGGCATCGGCGCCTCCGTGCTGACCAGCCAGTATCTGGGAGCCGGACGGTTTCAGGAGATGAAAACCTCCGTCAATACCTTTTTAATCACATTTCTCATCCTGAGCACGGCTCTGGCCTGCTTTGGCTTTGCCGTGAACCCGCTGGTTCTGCTGCTCTTAAAAACGCCGGAAAACATCTTTTCCGACGCGGTTTTATACCTGCAGATTTATTTCTGCGGACTGCCCTTTATGTTCATGTACAACGTGCTCTCCGCCAATTTTAACGCTCTGGGCCGGTCCGTGATCCCGCTGGCGCTTCTGATCTTCTCATCGGTGCTCAACGTGCTTCTGGATCTGTTTGCGGTAGTCGTCCTTGGCATGGGCGTGGAAGGCGTGGCCATTGCCACCGTTGCCGCTCAGGGAGTATCCTCCCTGCTGTCCTTCCTGATCCTTCTGCGGTTTTTGAACACCTTTCCCACAGAAGGGCGTGTACGGCTGTTTGACTGCTCCATGCTGGTGCGCGGAACAAAAATCGCCATTCCCTCCATTGTACAGCAGTCGATTGTCAGCGTCGGCATGCTGCTCACCCAGTCCGCGGTCAACAGCTTCGGCTCCTCCGCCCTGGCCGGATACTCTGCCGGCATGAGACTGGAATCCCTGGCCATTGTGCCGATGATCGCCACCGGCAACGCCGTTTCCACCTTCACAGCCCAGAATCTGGGCGCGGGAAAGCTGGAACGTGTACGGCAGGGCTACCGGATCTCCTACGGCATTATTCTCGCCTTCGGCGTCTTTTTATTTATTGTATGCCAGCTGTTCTATGAACCGGTTTTATCTGCCTTCCTTGACAGGCAGACCTCTCCTGTCGCCTTTGACACGGGAGCCGGATATCTGCGGTTTGTAGGCTGCTTTTTCTCCTTCCTGGGCTTTAAGGCCATTACGGACGGAGTTCTGCGGGGCGCCGGAGACGTGGGCGTCTACATGGCTGCCAACCTGGTGAACCTGACCATACGGGTAGCCGTCGCCCGGCTCTGTTCCCCTGTCTGGGGCATCGCCTTCGTATGGTATGCCGTCCCCCTCGGCTGGGCCGTCAACTATCTTATCTCCAGCCTCTGGTACAGAACAGGCCGCTGGCAGAAAAAGAACCTGGTAAAGGCTGCATAAAAGCATATAAGAAAAAGACCTGCGGAATTTCTCAGGTCTTTTTTCCAAAATTGATATATGGAAATATCTATACCGCATCAGCAGGACATACTTGGGGAATTCCCGCTGCTGCCGCCAATCATGTCGAGAAGCTGCTGCATTTCCCGTCTGTGGGTTTCATTTTTCGCCAGAGACAGCTCCTCTTTAATATACTCCGTATCGCCAGCCTCAATCTGCTCAGACCCGGTCAGGGCCTTCAGCCAGATCTCCGCCAGACGCACGCATTCGCAAATGTTTTGATACACCGCAGGCGCCCGGTTTCTTGACTCCTCCTGCACCTCTTGTAAGTCCCTCAGACTCTCTCTGGCTTTCTCCGCATCCCTTTTCAGAAGCTGCAGGCGCAGCCTCTGGTTGCATATCTGAGCGGTTCCCACCAGCCTGTGCAGCCTTAACTGCTCCGGCCTTACGGAGCTTAAAAGTTCCAGAGCCATATCGTAACGTCCCAGAGCCTCGCAGGCATAGGCAAGATGATGCATTCCATCCACATACTCAATCGTGCTTTCCGGCACACGCTTTACCAGCGGCTCAAACCGGTCCAGAAACTGCTGAGGCTGTCCGGCCTCATAAAGAAGGCCGTACAGAGTCCGAAGACGTCTGTTTGCCCATACGGCCGCCGCCACGCGTCCGGCCACCACGCCCACAAAGGCGAACAAAAGCACTATAAAAATCCCCGCATACCCTGCCGCCGGCAGGATCATGCTTCGGTAGCCGGCAGCGGCAAGGATCATGCCCGCTGCCGCTCCTGCTGCCATAAAAAGATTGTTCTGAAGCCTGAAATATGCAACCATAATGCAGCTACACCTCGTTTACAGCATCCCTTACATCCAGAAAGAGAAGGCGAAGGATGCGATGATCAGCACAATGCCGCCGCCCAGACGGGAGGAAAGCTGTGCGTAAGCCATCAGTTCCATACGGTCTGCAGCGCCCAGACATGCCAGGTCGCCGGAACCGCCTCTGTTTGCCATGCAAAGACCAGCAGTCAGAGCAGCGTCAACCGGGTAAAAGCCTACCAGATATCCAACTGCGCCGGCGCCGAGAATCGCACCGATTACAATGGCCAGAGCCATCAGAATGTTGCCTAGAGTCATAACGGAAAACAGCTCTGCAATATCAAAGTCAGCTCCCATGCCTACCATGATAACCATGCCCAGCACGCCGGTCATGAAGGACTGAAGACGCTTTGCGCCTGCTCTTACGCGGGCCGGGATCAGGCCGGTAGCCGCCAGGATTACCACAAAGATGATCATATACGCATAAGCGTGAATAGACGCGCCTGCGATGGTCGGCAGAATGATCTTGCTCATGATGCGTCCCACGCAGAAGCATGCAAAGCCGAGAAGCATGGCCGCCGCCATATCGTCTACATTTGTCTTTACCTTCGCATCGTCGCGGGCCAGATTCGCGCCGCCGCGGACCAGGGTTTTCTTATCGCCGGTCATGGACGGGAACTTCTGTCCTACCACGTTCAGCATGGCGGAGCCGATGATTGCGAAAATATTTCCCACCGTCAGAATAACAATCGCAAAGCCGTAGAAGTTGGCCGCAGCATCTCCTGTCACCGTCTCATAAATGTTGCTCAGCGGAACAGCGCCGGCGCCGTGTCCGCCGCCCATGATGGGAAGCACATAGCGCATGATGGCATCAGTCGGAGCAATGCCGAAGGGCAGTCCCACCAGCACGCCGAACAGCGTGGATACCACAAGTCCGCCTAAAATCGCCGGAATGTAGCCCGCGAAGGATTTCACAAGAATATCCTTCTCAAGAGCCAGCACAGATCCTACGATCAGGAATACGATGTAGAACTCCAGCAGGTTCACATCATCGCCGGAGATGATCCGGTTGATGTTGTCAATGGCTTCCGTTGGGATCAGGCCGAAATACTTTAAAAGAGCCACGCCGAAGAAGGCCATCAGAAGGCCGCCGCCTATGTAGTTGTTCCAGATTGGAAGCCGCTCGCCGAACTCATAAAGCACAACGGCCAGCGCAAAGCAGGAGCACAAGGTTCCTGTCATGCTTCCGGACTGTACGTCCAGGTACATGGGAAGGGCGCACAGCACGATGGCCACCAGCGCCTGCCACCATGGAAGTCCCCCTAAGGTAAATTCCTTTTTCTCTGAATTTGTTCCCATTTTAAGTCCCCCTTTGTTGGTATTTGATTGATAGATACATTATAAGGGGAGCTTGTGTCATAAGTAAAATTTTATTTAGGAAATGAGATCTATAACTTTTTGTTATGAGCAGAAATCGCTTCTCTTGCCAGCCGGAACAGAGTGCGCTCCGCCTCCCCAACATAGGCGTTTTCCCGGTACAGCACGTTGACGCTCCAGGTCACGGGATGCTCGGAAAGATGGCAGACCTCCGCCTCAATACCGCCCCGCAAAAGCTCCAGGGTGATCTCCGGCACCACGGCCACGCCCATGCCCTGGGCCGCCAGCCTGCAGGACAGCATGTTGCTGTGGGACTCAAACACAATATCCGGAGCAACTCCTGCATTGCGGTAGAGCACGTCCGTGCTGGAACGGATGGCATGGCCTTTTTTCAGGACGATGGCCGGGAGTCTCGACGCCTTCCGCCAGTCGATAATATTCCGTTCCCGGTCCAGAAAAAGCTCCTCTGCCAGATATCCCTTCCGCGCCACCAAAAGAAGCTCCTCCTGAGCAATTTCCTCCTGGACAATATCCCGGTAGGTGTTCCATGAGGGCAGGAACACAAAATCAATATCCCCGGCCCGCAGATCTCCCACCAGCCGGTTTCCCGCCCCGGTCACCACCTCCACCGTAATACCGGGATACTGCTCCTTAAAGGGCGCCAGGATCAGCGGAAGCATATAAATGATCCTCTCATTTGGAAAACCGAGCTTTATATTGCCCTTCATATGATGGGTAATGTCGCGCATCTCCCGTTCCATATCCGCAAGCTGTCCCAGGATGCTTTTCGCCCGCTTTAAATACTGCTCTCCCGCATAGGTCACCACCAGCCGGCTGGCTGAGCGGTCAAACAGCTTCACCCCCATCTCCTCCTCCACCTTGCTGATATAATTGCTGAGGGCCGGCTGGCTGATAAACAGCTTCTGCGCCGCCTTTGTAAAGCTGCCGCACTGCGCCACCATATCCACATAGGTAAACTGACGTATTTCCATTTTCATCCCTGCTTTCGTATGCATTTGTCTTCTGTCCTTCTTTTCCATCCATTATAGCTTCCGGAACGAAAAAGCAGTAATAGTTTTCTCCTGATAACACATATTGCTCCAGTCTATGTCCGCTTCCTTCTCCCGTCGATGAGCCCGTAAAGCTTTCTCACCGCATCGCTGATTCCGCCGACCTCATCGATCAGCCCCCGCCTTACGGCTTCCTCCCCCACCAGCACCGTACCCAGATCCCTGGTCAGCATTTCCGTGTTTAACATCAGCCGTTTCACCTGATCATAGGCGATTCTGGCGTGCCCGCTGATAAAGCTTAAAATCCGGTCCTGGATCATATCGAAGTATTCATAGGTCTGAGCCGCGCCGATGACGGTGCCGTTCATGCGGACCGGATGAACCATCACAGTGCCGGTAGGCACAATAAAGGAATAGTCGGCGGACACCGCCAGAGGCACTCCAATGGAATGGCTCCCTCCCAGAACAAGGGACACCGCAGGCATGCTCAAGGAGGCAATCATCTCCGCAATAGCCAGCCCCGCGTCCACATCGCCGCCGGAGGTATTTAAAAGCACCAGCAGCCCGTCCACGCTGTCATCATCCTCCAGCTGTGCCAGCTGCGGCAGCACATGGTCATATTTTGTGGTTTTGGAACTGCCGGACAGATTTTCATGTCCCTCCACCTCGCCGATGATGGAAAGCAGATGGATTTTCCGGTGCTTTCTGCTGCCCTCCAGCGTCATCTGCCCATAATTTTCCAGCTCCCTGCTTTCCTTCTGATCCTTCCGTTTTTCCTCTTCTTTCATATCTCCCGCTCTCCTTGCCATACAATCTTCTGCCCGTTATTCTTCTCATTTCTGCCAAAGCTTATACGCCGGTTCTCCTCTATAAGAATTCCTCCATATGGGCAATAGGAAATCCGGTATTCGCTTTTTGAGCAGTTCTGTTGTATAATAGGGGAAGAAAATACGAAGGGAGAATGATCATGGCGGAATATACCTTAAGCCGGATACGGCCGGAAGATAAGCGGGCTGTGGGGCAGATGGACGCGCTTTTAAAGCAGGAGGGCATCGAACGTGACAAGAACTTAGACTACAGCGTTGGTCTGTTTGACGAGGATTACAATCTGGCTGCCACAGGTTCCTGCTTCGGCAATACGCTCCGGTGCCTGGCCGTCTCCTCCGCTCACCAGGGCGAGGGACTGTTAAATCAGGTCGTCTCCCATCTGATGGAATATCAGTACGGGCGCGGGAACACCAGTCTGTTCCTCTATACAAAATGCGACACAGCCAGGTTTTTCCGCGATCTGGGATTTTACGAAATCGCCCGGGTGGACGGCAGGGTGGTGTTTATGGAGAACCGCCGGACCGGCTTTTCGGACTACTTAAAAGGCCTTCAGGCTGAAACCTCGTCCTTCACAGCCGTACATCCCCTGCCGGCGCATCCGTCCATCGGCGCCGTGATCATGAACGCCAATCCCTTTACCCTGGGCCACCGCTTTCTGCTGGAGCAGGCGTCCGCCCAGGCAGACCTGCTTCATGTGTTCGTGGTCTCTGAGGACGTGTCCCTGGTGCCTCTTTCGGTAAGGGAACGGCTGGTCCGCGCCGGATCGGCGGATTTAAAGAACCTTGTCTTCCATCAGACCGGCCCCTACATGATTTCCAACGCCACCTTTCCCTCCTACTTTTTAAAGGACAGCGATACGGTGATCCGCTCCCACGCGAAGTTGGACATCCAGGTGTTTTTAAAGATTGCCGCCGCTCTTCACATCACCCGCAGGTTTGTCGGCGAGGAGCCCTTCAGCCAGGTGACCGGCATCTACAACCAGGTGATGAAGGAGGAGCTGGAGACAAACGGTCTGGCCTGCGCCATCATCCCGCGGCGGGCTGATCAGGATGGGGCCATCAGCGCCTCAGCCGTCCGGAAGCTTTTAAAGGAAGGAAACTTTGAGGCCCTGAAATCCAAGGTTCCGGAATCCACCCTGCAGTATTTCACATCTCCGGAGGCGGAGCCGGTGCTGGCCAGGCTCCGGGCCGCCGGGGACGTGCGCCACTATTAGAAAGCAGGGTCCCATATGCCTTAAGCCTGGCTTATAAGCATATGGGACCCTGCTTTCCCATCGTACGGAAGATTATACTACATCAGCGGTGCAAACAGTCTCAATACCTGTCCTGCCATCTTCCTGGGCAGCGGATAGCTCCTGCAGCCCTCCAGCGTGATTTCCATACACTGCTTCAGCGTATCCTGGAAATCCCGCTCCGCCTGAGCCACCGCCCTGTTCCGGAACAGATAGGCCGCGCACTCAAAATGCAGGTGAAGGCTTCTGTAATCCAGGTTAATGGAGCCCACGACCGCCTTTGTGTCATCGCTGGTAAATACCTTCGCGTGCACAAAGCCCGGCGTATACTCATAAATCCTGACTCCGGCCAGCAAAAGCTCCTCATAATAGGATCTGGCCAGCAGATAGGCGTAGATTTTATCCGGTATATGCGGCATGATGATAATAGTTTCAATCCCTCTTTTCGCGGCAAAGGTCAGAGCCGTGATCATATCGCTGTCCAGAATCAGGTACGGCGTCATGATATGTACATACTGCCGCGCCTCATTTAAAATATCCATGTAGACATGCTGTCCAACGGTCTCCTCATCCAGCGGGCTGTCCCCGTAGGGCAGCACGAATCCGTCCGCCTGCAGGCCCTCCGGCAGGCGCCAGTCCGGATCCATCAGATAGCCGCTGTAGCTTTCTTTCTGCTTTTCGCCAATATTCCACATCTGCAGAAACATCATCAGGAAGCTTTTCGCCGCGTCGCCCTTCACCATGACGGCCGTATCCTTCCAGTGACCGAAGCGTTCCCTCCGGTTAATGTACTCGTCCGCCAGATTCACGCCGCCGGTAAAGGCCGTGTGTCCGTCGATGACCACGATTTTTCTGTGATCCCGGTTATTCTGGTAGGAGGACAGAACCGGGCGCACCGGGGAAAAGATCTTGCAGCGGATCCCGAAGGCCTCCAGCTGTCTGGGATATCCATAGGGAAGCAGAGTAAGGCTGCAGGTGCCGTCGTACATAAACCGCACCTCCACTCCCTCTGAGGCCTTCTTCTTCAGCAGCTCCAGGATGCTGTCCCACATCTCGCCCCGCTCCACAATGAAAAACTCCATAAAGATATACCGGCGGGCGTTCCGAAGCTCCTCCATAAGCCTTGGAAACATATCGTCTCCAAGGGGAAAATACTCGGCGAAGGTGTTGTCGTAAACCGGATATCCGGCGTACTTTTTCATGTACTGAGCCAGGTGGACATTGCCCCGGCTGATGGCTCCCAGCCGCTTCGTGACCTCCCCGTCCTGCTCCAGGAAGGGCTCCGTCTCCTTTATAATGGAGCGCAGCCTTCTGTCAATCACCCGGACGCCGGGCTGGGTCTCCACAAATACATAAAACAGGGCTCCAAATACGGGAAATACCAGCACCGGAATGATCCAGGCCATCTGATAAGAGGGATTCTGCCTCTTGTTCAGGATGTAGATCACCACTCCGGCGCTTAAAAGGGTAAAGCCTCCGTACACATAAAACAGATGCTCGCTTACCCACTGAAAGGTCATAAGGAGCACAGCCAGCTGCAGCAGCACGGCCACGGCCACAAAGGCCGTCCGTCCGAATATGATCCGCAGAGGCTTTCCCCATGTTTTTTTGTTTAATTTTTTCTCAGCCAGTTCAGAAAATTCCAACCTCTGTACCTCCTGATCATTCATCCCCCGCGCCGGCGGATTTAATCCAGCGCCTGTTCAAGATCCGCGATAATATCAGCCGCGTCCTCGATTCCCACGCTGAACCGGATCATGGACGGATCCACGCCGGCTTCCACCAGCTGCTCGTCATTTAACTGGCGGTGGGTATGGCTGGCCGGATGCAGCACAGACGTCCTCGCATCCGCCACATGAGTCACAATAGCCGCCAGCTTTAACCGGTCCATAAAGGCCGCCGCCGCTGCCCTGCCGCCCTTAAGGCCAAAGGAAATCACGCCGCAGGTACCCTTCGGCATATACTTCTGCGCCAGCTCATAGTATTTGTCGCCTTCCAGTCCCGGATATTTTACCCAGGCCACATCCTCTCTGCCCTTTAAGTACTCTGCCACCCGCTTCGCGTTCTCACAGTGGCGGGGCACCCGCAGATGCAGGGTCTCCAGGCCCACATTTAACAGAAACGCGTTCTGCGGGGACTGGATGGAGCCCATATCCCGCATCAGCTGGGCCGTAGCCTTTGTGATGTAGGCAGCCTTGCCGAACTTCTTTGTATATACTACGCCGTGATAGGACTCATCCGGCGTGGTCAGCCCCGGGAACTTGTCCCCATGGGCGTCCCAGTCAAAGTTTCCGCTGTCCACAACACAGCCGCCTACGCTCATGGCGTGGCCGTCCATATATTTTGTCGTGGAATGGGTCACAATATCGGCTCCCCACTCAAAGGGACGGCAGTTGATGGGCGTGGCAAAGGTGTTGTCCACAATCAGCGGCACGCCGTGGCGGTGAGCCAGACGGGCAAACTTCTCAATATCCAGAACCACTAGGGCCGGGTTTGCGATAGACTCGCCGAACACTGCCTTCGTGTTCGGCTGAAACGCCTTCTCAATCTCCTCCTCCGGCGCATCCGGATCCACCAGCGTGCACTGAATGCCGAACCGCTTTAAAGTAACCGTAAACAGGTTGGAGGTTCCTCCGTAAATAGTCGCCGCGCTGACGATATGATCGCCCTCAGAGCAGATGTTCAGAACCGCGTACATATTGGCCGCCTGGCCTGAGGAGGTTAGCATCGCCGCCGTACCGCCCTCCAAAGCACAGATTTTGGATGCCACCGCATCGTTGGTGGGGTTGGCCAGACGGGTATAAAAATAGCCGTTCTCTTCTAAGTCGAACAGACGTCCCATCTGTTCGCTCGTCTCATACTTAAAGGTGGTGCTCTGGTAAATGGGAAGCACCCGCGCCTCCCCGTTCTTCGGCTGCCATCCGCCCTGAATGCAGATGGTATCCAGCGACTGTTTCTTTTCCATAGGTTTTAAGCCTCCTGATTATAAGTTTCGTTACAGCTGTTTGAATAAAAGTCTACCACATACCGGGAATTTCCACAAGTACACGTTCCGCGTCACGCGCCAGGACTTTTTCTTGCAGTCCCGAGACCGACCTTGTCCCGTCCGATCTGCTGAACTGTGATTTCCTCATCTGGCTCCGGAGCAGTATTCTCCGCCGTCAGCTTCTGTCTGCTGATAAACTTCGTCTCTGCCGGCTTCCCGTTGACGCAGATTCTGGACCAGGTATTAAAGCCTTCCCCGGTCACCTCAATCGTATCCCCGTTCCGGACAGTCGTCTTCTGGATAATGGGATTCACGCCGTATTCCATGCTGACGGCCTTATAGGGCGAACTGCCGCCGTACACCTCCTGATCTCCGTAAAGCATATCATATTCCAGGATTTTGGCCGCATCCAGGTATGCCTGGGTCTTTGTGTCGCCCCGCTCCAGATGCCTCTGGTGGAAGCGGATCATGGTTCCCTCATGGATATCCAGAAGATCCAGCACATGGGAGGTCAGCTGATAGGCCTCCAGATCCCTGGTCGTCTTCGGAAGATTTAAATTGTTCCAGATCACATACTCTGTCTGGAACAGGGATCTGTTTTTCATCTCCTCCTGCGTCCACTCAAAGCCCGGCAGGTGATCGCCGTAAAGCACCAGAACCGACGGCTCGTTCCTGCTGTTTAACATGGCGACCAGCTCGCTGATAAAATCATCCATCTCCCCGATCTGCTCACAGTAATACGCGAAAGACGGGTATTTCCCGTGTCCCTGTACAGAAATGGTATAGATAAAATCCTGCCCCACAGTGCTGTCCATGGCCTTCCCGATTTCCTCGGTCAGAATCTTGTCCCTGCACCAGCCGGTGGGATTTCTCTGCACATTGTACATATATTCAATCGGCGTAAAGGTGTCAAAGCCCAGCCGCGGAAATACCTTGTGCCTGTCGTAAAATGTAGCCTCATTGTTATGGATGGCATGAGTCTTATACCCCAGCTCCTTTAAATCAAAGGCAATGCTCTCGCAGGTCTTTTTCTGAAGCACCGTCTTATATGGATATTCTCCAGGCCCGAAAAAGTCCAGGTTCATGCCGGTGATGCACTCAAACTCTGTGTTTGCCGTTCCGGCTCCTACGGAGGGCACGCTCAGATATCCGGACGGGAAATTCCTGGCAAGAAACCTAAAATAAGGGATCGGATCCTTCTCCGCCGGGTTGTTTTCCCAGAGCATGGGATCAAAAAAGGATTCCAGCTGCACCATGATAATATTCGGCGTTTTGTATTCCTCTACGGAGTAGGTGTTTTCCGGCACCATATCCTTTTTGCGCAGCTCCTCCATCACCTGGTCATCGTAGGCATCCGGCTTTGAAATCCCCGTATTGAAGGCGGAATTGGCAAAGCAGTACGCAAAGCCGTAATCCTGAAAGGCCTGTCCGATGTTGCCGAACTGCAGGGCCACCACGCCGCCAAGCACCGCCAGATTCAAGCTTCCCCAGATCACCGCCAGAGCCACTGCAGCCACGCAGGCCGACTCTGTTTTGTTGACCGGACAGCTGTCCGCCGGAGCCTTTCTCCACAGAACCACCGCGGCGCAGACGGCCAGAACCAGAGCCGCGGCCAGAAGCAGAATCTGCGGCCAGGAAAGATAGGTGGTCAAAAGAGCCGCCCCATATTTGAGCAGGTGAAAATCCTCCGCTGTAAACGGAGTTGTACGGAACATGAGAAGCACGCCGTTGACGACTCCCATGGCCAGCTCTGCCATGGCGATGACAGCCGCCAAAAACACCTTTCTCCGTACAAAAAACACGCTCAGAAAGGGCGTCAGCGTCAAAAGCACGTTCAAAAGGAATACCATGGGACTTCCCGCCACATATCCGGCCAGCTCCGTGACGGATTTCCGGCTGACAAGCTCCACCAGCAGATATATGCAGAGGGCCGCCGCAAAAAGGCAGGCCAAAAGTTTCCATAATCGTTTCATACCCGTTATCCTCTTTTCTCCCTCGCCCTGAAGCCTTTGTTTTCCAGGGACTCCCGTAAAAATCAGTTTACAGTCTATCATACTTTTTTCAAAAACGACATATCTATTTTTGATGAAAATAACGGAATTTCACGGTATTTTTCACATTTTCTTTACCTGCTCCGCCGCGGGCTTTTCTTGACTTTGCGGGAAGCGGCCTCTATAATGTAGCTTATGGGTAAAATCAGGATATAAACCGCGGCTGCTCAGAACAGCTGCAATCATTCAAGAAAAAAAGAGAAAGGAAAGTTCCTATGGCTTTCATCACAGACATTATCAAAGGCATGTTTATCGGCATTGCCAACGTCATTCCCGGCGTAAGCGGAGGCACCATCGCCCTGTCCATGGGCATTTACGACAAGCTGATCGGCGCTGTCTCCAGTCTTTTAAAGGATACGAAGAAAAGCATAATCACCCTTCTTCCGATCCTGGCCGGCTGCGCCCTCGGCATCATCGGTTTTTCTTATTTGATCGAGTATCTTTTAAGGGAACATACCTACGTCACCTGTATGGCCTTCGTGGGACTGATTCTTGGTGGTCTGCCGGTGCTGATCCGTCAGCTTAAGGCAAAAGTCAGAGAGCAGGGTTCGGTGGGGATTTCCAGTATTCTGGCCTTCCTCGTTTTGTTTTCCCTGGCTGTGCTGATGTCCCTGACAGACTCCGGGGAGGAGGTTCTTCAGACCATCGTCCCCTCCCCCGGCATTAT
>JAUNGW010000023.1:0-3302 GCA_030524245.1 Eubacteriales bacterium | reverse complement strand
ACTCTGTTTTTCGTCGGCATCATCGCTTCCGCCACCATGGTCATTCCCGGCGTCAGCGGCTCCCTGGTGCTGATGATCCTCGGCTACTACTACGGAATCATCGGCGCCATCACAGACTTTCTGGAGGCCTTAAAGGCCCTGGATATCCCGGCGCTTTTTCACGGCTGCCTGATTCTGGCACCCTTCGGCATCGGCGTCCTTCTGGGAATCTTTTTGATTGCCAAGCTGATCACCTTTTTGTTTGACCGGTACGGTGTACAGACCTATTTCGCTATCCTGGGACTGATCCTGTCCTCACCCATAGCCATCTTCTACAACACCGGCCTGTACCTGCAGCTTGGCAGCTTAAACGCCATGATCCTCGCCGCAGGTATCCTCATCGGTGCTGCAGGCGCTGTGGTTACTTACTTCCTGGGGGAACAGTAAGCCTGCCTAGTGCAGCAGCTTTTCCGCCAGCGCCCTGTCTACTGTCACAGACGGAACGTGATCCACCTCGATCTGATAAAGAGCATTGGCCGCGATATGCTCCGCGGCCTGCTCCAGATCACGGATTCCTGATGTTTCTCTGTGCGCTTCTATCACTGCGTCCACTCCGTCCGGCGTCACGACGCATTCATTTTCCCGAAGACTTAATCTCTTTAATACCTTCGGCAGCACATAATCTGAAAAAATTACCCGTTTTTCCTCAAATGTATAATCCGGCAGCTCAATCACCGCAAACCGCGACAGCAGCGGCGCACTGATCATATCCCTGTCGTTGGCCGTGGCAATCGGATACACGCCTGCCGTGGGCACCATGCATTCCAGATAGTTGTCTGTAAAGCCCAGGTTATCCAGCAAGGTCAGAAGCACGTCCGCCGGGTTGCCGTTTCCGTTTCCTGAGGAAGCCTTGTCAAGCTCATTGATGATAAATACCAGATTCGACTGGCCGGCCATGGAGAATGCCTCCATGATGATTCCCGGCTTGGCATTTCCGTATATCCGCGGGCTTCCCGTCAGCTGCTCCGGATCATTGATGGAGCTCATATCCAGGGTGGTCCAGGGAAGGCCCAGGATTCTTGCCACCGCATAGGCGATCTGTGACTTTCCCGTGCCGGCGGGACCGATCAGCAGCAGACCGTAAGCCGGAAGGGTGTGGGTACGGTTGATCTGGATGATCGTCTCCATGATCCTCTGCTTTACCCGCTCCATACCGTAAAGCTCCTCGTCCAGAATCCGTCTTGCCCGCTCCGGGTCAATCGCTTCAAAATAATGATTCTTCCATTGGATATTCATCATCATGGAAAGCGCCCGCTGGGCGTGGCGGCGTTCCTCCTGGGAAACCTCATGCGAACGGGCCACCGCCAGATTTCTTCTCGCCCAGAGACGGATATTGTCCGGCAGCGTACGCCCCGCGCAGGTCATAAAGTCGGTGATGCTCTGAAGGCTGGTCAGCTTCATGTCATCGCCGTCCTCAGCCTCCTCTCCGTCCTCCTCTCCCTCCGGCGCACTGCAGGATAAGAGCCGCTCGATCATAAACTGCAGAAAGCCGTCCTCGGCGGAAAGCTTCGTGCCGCCTCCGAAGGCCGTCTCCCGGATCCGGTACACGGCATATCCGTCCTCCCGGTTCACGCCGGAAAGCCTTACATGAATATGATTTTCCCCAAGCCAGGAAAGCAGGCTGACAAATCTGGCGTCAATTTTTAAAATATCCGCCGTCTCTGTGTTTTCCTCCTCCTTAAAGGCAAAGGCCGTCCGTTTTACGGGATTTAAAAACATGCCGCAGGAATGGTGGTTCCACTCCTGTTTCCTGTTGTCCAGAACCAGAATCGGCTGATCCGGCGCAGCCTCCGGCTCGCTGGATAAAAATGTTGTGTAGGTGCATACACCCTCTGTACGGTCCTCCTGACCGTGCTCAAAATCAAATACCGGCATCACTGTACTCCTTTGTATTGTTATTGTCCGGGACGGCGCAGCTGCGGAAAAATCCGGCGATATCACCGAAAACCTCATTCCGGTTCAGCTCATTCAATACCTCATGGCGGCATCCTCTGTATATTTTACATTCCACCTGCTCCACTCCCGCCTTCTGTAAAAGACGCTTTACCTTAAGAACGCCCCGCCCGAAGCCCCCCAGGGGATCCCCGGAGCCGGAAAGCAGAAGCACCGGAAGGCCGGAGGGGATTCTTCGCATATAAGACAGGCGTCCTGCACAGAGAACCGTCTCCAAAAGCCCCCGATAGCCGTTCATGGTAAAGCTGAAGCGGCTTCTCGGATCCGACCTGTATTCAGAAACCTTCTGTACGTCCCTGGTCAGCCAGCTCTTCTCCGGATTTTTCCCGGACATGTCATACTGCCTGTACCCGCCGGAAAAAATCAGCCGCTCCACCAGCCTGCTCCGGTAATATCCGCCGTAAACGGCTGACACAAGGCGCACAAGCACCAGTCCTGCCGCCGCAGCGGCCCCGGGTATGCAGCCCGTACCTGTTAAAACCACGCCGGACAGGCCTCCGCCGTATCTCGTAATATACCGCCTCGTTAAAAAGGATCCCATGCTGTGTCCCAGCATAAAACGCGGAAGTCCTGGATACTCCCTCTCCAGGATCCGTCTCAGACGGTGAATATCCCTTACCAGGCAGCTTCCCGGCTCCTTTTCCGCAAAAAAACCATATTCCCGTTCACTGGAAACGCTGTTTCCATGGCCCAGCTGATCATGACCTGCCACCACATATCCGCAGCCGGTCATATATTCTGCGAACTCCTCATACCGCTCCATAAACTCCACCATCCCATGAGTGATCTGAACCACGCCTCTGGGACGGCCCGTCTCCGGCATCCAGCACACGGCCCGGAGCCTTGTTTTTCCATCAGATGATAAAAAATGAAACTCCTTCCTTACCGCCATATCCCGCCTCCTTTTTTCGTCCCGGATTTTTCTGAAATCCGACTGCTTCATTCATATCATAATTTCCCCTCAAATGCAACCGGCACAGGCAGATTCTGCCCGGACTGTGTCTGATTTGTGAAATATTTTCAAATATTCAAATTTATTATTTTCCCCCTTGACATGTGTGTTTTAACGTGATATTTTATGATTGTTATATAATATATATAACAAGTGAAGATGCGGGCTGAAAAGTTCGCATTCTTTTCTATTACTCAGCGACAGGGTAAGATTTTTACAGCCCTGCCCTTAAATATTCTGGAAAAACAAGATAGTTTTTTTGTGAATTCAGAATCTAAAAAGCACAAATGATTTCTGATATAGTCCCGTCTTTGACAGTTGAAAAATCGAAAAGTCGCTGTATCCCTTATATTTACTG
>JAUNGW010000022.1:7156-26216 GCA_030524245.1 Eubacteriales bacterium | reverse complement strand
TGAACTCGTCGATCACCTCCATGCTGACCAGATCCTTTAAGTCCTCGTAATCCCATGTCTCGATCTTCTGGATCTCGTGGGAGGTACGGAAGCCGTCGAAGAAGTTGATGAACGGAACCTTGCCCTTGATTGCAGACAGATGTGCAACCGCAGTTAAGTCCATAACCTCCTGAACGCTGGACTCACAGAGCATAGCGCAGCCAGTCTGACGGCATGCGTATACGTCAGAGTGGTCGCCGAAAATAGAAAGTGCATGGCTTGCCAGCGCACGGGCAGATACGTTGATAACGCCCGGCAGCTGCTCACCGGCAATCTTGTACAGATTCGGGATCATCAGCAGAAGACCCTGAGAAGCAGTATAGGTCGTAGTCAGAGCACCTGCTGCCAGAGCACCGTGAACAGCGCCCGCAGCGCCTGCCTCTGACTGCATCTCTGTGATCTGAACGGTACGGCCGAAAATGTTCTTTCTGCCTTCGGTTGCCCACTCATCCGTATGCTCCGGCATAACGGAAGAAGGGGTGATGGGGTACATAGCTGCAACCTCGGTAAACGCATATGAAGCGTGAGCGGCAGCCTGATTACCATCCATGGTTTTCATTTTTCTTGCCATTTGATTTTCCTCCTACCAATGTGAATATACCTGTTTCGGAACGGCCTTCCGAAACGATGTCCGTCCGGAAATGAGCCGGACTTTAAGTCCCTCTGAGAAAAAAGAGAGACCGACCTGTTCATATTATAGCAACTTTTTATCATTTTGCAAAGGATAAAACCACAAAATCACGTATTATTTTGCATACAATCCACAAAGAAAGAGAGATGTCCACAATTTGCAGCACATCTCTCTTTCTGTTTTGTTAAAATTAGTGTTGCCTTATCCTGCGCCGGATGCTGTCGGGCGGTCCGGTTTCATCAGTTGCCGGGGCCCGGAGACACCATCGTCACATTATCCTGGCTGCCAGGCGCTGAAACAGGACCTGACGACTGTCCGGGAGCCTCCGCCGCGCTGCTTCCCGGAGCGCCGGAGCCGGAAACGGCGGATGATCCGCCGGGCGACGGCGATGCCGTCGTGGGCGCTGTCCCCCCGCCGGACGGTCCCGCGGACTGGGTGCTCTGGTTCTGGCTGACGCCCGGGCCGCTTACCACGCCGGGGCCTCCGTTCGGTCCCGTCACCGGCACGGTCTCCGTCTCTGCGGGAACCGCTTCCGTGGCGGAGTTTGGATCAATAATCGTCTCTGCCGGCGCCGTTGTCGCCTGCGGCTGAGTAGGCGCCACCGTTCCGGAGGTATTGCGCAGAATCACCGGCGCATGACCCTTGTAGGTTACGGTATGGTCAATCTCCTGGCTGACCACCTCGCCGTTCTTCGACACCACCAGCCTGGTCTCCCAGTAGCTGCCCTTGCTGCCTGCGCTCTTTGTCTTCTCCACACCGGGTTCCAGGCTTCCGTCCTCCTCATAGGTGGGAGCAGGCGGATCCATATCCTTGATCTTCGTTGACTTTAAGGAGTAGGACACGCCGTCCTCCAGAATCGGAATACCGTAAATGGAAATCGTAATCTCCTGATTTGCGTAATGGGCCCGGATTCCGACTGCTGTGCTGGAATTGTTCACAAACTTGTAATCCGGTCCGCCCCAGCTCACCGTGGCGTCCGTTCCCGGCGTCACATAGGAGGGCTCAAAGGTATGGGAACGGCGCACTGTTGTCTTCAGACCTGCCTTCAGGACTGCATTGTAAAGAGTGGAGGACGTCTGGCAGACGCCGCCGCCGATCTCCTCTACCACCTCGCCGTTATTATATGCTGCCGCGCCCTTGTAGCCCTTGGCCTCGGTCCGCTCTCCCACCCGGTCGTTGAAGGAAAACTCCTCCCCCGGCTGGAGCACGATGCCGTTGATGGCCTCCGCAGACAGCTTGATGTTGTTGTTTCTCTTGCTGTTGGACGTGGTCTTTGTTGTAAAGCTGGAAATGGTCTTGTATTTCTCCTTCGCCGAAGCCTCGGAAATCTCCGGCTCCACAGCGCTCACAGACGCCTGGATCAGCGCGTCAAAATCCTTGCTGCTTAAGGCGCCTAACATATCTGCCGCCAGCTTCTCCTGATCCACTGCCAGACCGCTCTCCGCACCGGCAAACACAAACTTGCCCGAGGACGCGTCAAAGCTGGAAATGGAGCCGTTCTTCGGCTTCTTGTCCCACTGGGCCGCCACATTGGCCGCCTCCGCCTTCACCGTCTCCTCCAGACCGCTGGTATCCAGCGTATAGCTTTCCTGCGGCTCTCCGGTAAAGATGCTTTCCAGAAGGGCGTCCACCTTCCCGGACATCAGATCTGCCACATCGTAGGTCTTGTCCTCCCAGACAACCTTCATGCCCCAGCCGAAATCCGCCAGAATCGCGTTCTTTGCTTCCTCTCTGGACATGCCGGTGATGTTGACGCCGTCCACCATCACTTCCTTCTGAAGCTCAGTCTCCGGCTCCTGGGTCGTCTCCGTCTCCGCCGCGGACTCCTCCTTCGGGCCGCCGCCCATCCCCTTCAATAAAAACACAATACACACAATGGCCAGCATCAGAACTACGCCGCCCACTGCAATTTTCATAAATCCGGACTGAGAGCCGCCGGATGAGGAGCTCCTGCCGCGGTTTCCGCCTGATGAGGACGCTCCTCCGTAATTAGAGCTGCCGCCCCTGCCAGCGCCGCTCCGCCCGGTTCCTCTGCTTCCTGAGGAGGAGCTGCGTGCCCGGGAACTTCCCCTGGCCCTGGAACGCCCTGCTCCTCCCCGTTTTTCTTTTTCATTTAAATTCATATCGTCACCTGTATTTTCAAATTTTCAAATAACCCGCCAGCTGTTCCAGCTCGCTAACGCTCATTATAGCATACTATCCCGAAAAAGAACTAGCAAAATTCTTTAATTTTCCCTGGCATTTTCTGTGTAGTTTTGACCATTTTCCGTAAGAGATTTTTTATTCAGCCGGCTGCGTACCACTTCCCGCAGCAGCGCATACAGCACGGAGGCCATAGGGATAAAGATCAGCATTCCCAGGATTCCCATCATGCTCCCGCCCAGGGTCACAGCCACCAGCACCCAGATGGACGGCAGACCCACAGAGCCTCCCACCACATGGGGATAAATAAGATTTCCTTCGATCTGCTGCAGGATCAGGAAAACGGCGATAAACATCAGCGCCTGCACCGGGCTGGCCATCAGAATCAGGAATACTCCGGCCGCGCAGCCGATAAAGGCTCCGAAAATCGGGATCAGAGCCGTAAACGCAATCAGCACGCCGATTAACAGCGCATAGGGCATCCGGAGCACCGATAAGGTCACAAAAAACATAGAACCCAGAATCACTGCCTCCACACACTGTCCCGTCAGGAAGCTGGAGAAGGTCCGCTCTGTCAGCCGGGCAATTCTCACAAGCTCCGACGCCGGCTTATCCGGCAGAAAGGCCCTTAACAGATTCCTGCACTGCCCGGCCAGCTTCTCCTTCTGGAGCAGGATGTAAATGGCAAACACCAGGCCGATGCTGAAATTGGCCACTCCGTTCACAAGTCCCACTGCCGCCGACACCGTGGTGGAAAGCACCGTTCCTGCGCCATGGCCAAGAAACTCCAGCAGCTGGCGCACCAGCTGCTCCCAGTCCACGGCGATGCTCCCGATATAGGTCTCAATCTCCGGGTAATCTGCAAACAGAGACTCCAGCTTTATCTGGACTCCGGCAAAAAACCGCGGAATGCTTTCCTCCAGAGTCATCACGGTTTTAAACAGCTCCGGTATCACCACCACCATCACCACCGTGAGAACTCCGGCCACGGCAATCAGCGCCAGAACCAGACTCAGGGGGCGCCTGGCCCTCTCATGCCTTTTCATCCGGATATGGCGCTCTGCAAAACGCATGGGCACATTCAGCCCGAAGGCAATGGCTCCTCCCGTCAGAAACGGCGTCAGCATCCCCAAAAACACAGCCGCGGCGCTGAATATCTGCCGGTAATTGACTCCAGCCACCACTGCCGCCACCGCAAATACAATCAAGCCGCGGAGCTTTCGTATATTATCTCTGTTCAGTTCCATTCTGTTATTGATTCCTCCTGTATTCTGTCCAATGCATCTATTATACACAAGATGTCCCCGTCTGCAACGGAAATCTTTCGTAATCTTTCCAAAAAAGCGGAAACTGTGACATGCTGCCTGACATATGATTAAGTGTAAATAATTTTTGGAGGAACTGATATGAGCGATTTGGCAGCAACAAACTGCGGATGTGGGTGTGACTGCAATACAGGAGGAAACGGATGCAACATGATCTGGCTGATTCTGATTCTGTGCTGCTGCGGAGGCTTTGGCAGCAATAACTGCGGATGTGAACATAACGGATGTGACTGGATCTGGATTATCCTTCTGCTCAGCTGCTGCGGAAACAATTCCTTCTTCTGCTGAAGCTGAAAAATGCGCCCCCTCTGACGAGGGGGTCTTTTTCAATCAGCAGGGAATCCTGCGCGGCAGGATTCCCTTTCCTGTCACAGAAAAACACTTCAGCGGTCCCGTCGGCGCACCTGCGCGCCGGTCATCTCTTTGTCATCGCTCTGCGATTTTGTCCTGCCTGCCTCCTGCCTTCTGCAGCAGGCCTCACATTCCTCATCGACCTCGTAAACAGCATTTCCATCTATAATTAATCTTGTACTCATAATTATTTCACACTCCTGTAACAGTACTATATGCAGCCGGCATGAATTCCTTGAATCGGGCATATACTGTTTTAAAAAAAGAAAGAGGGTTTGTCTATGAATGAGGATGCAGAAAAGGATCTTCGTCTGACGGAATTTGACTATATGATAGCCGATCCCCATCTGCAGATGATAAAGGCGGCAATTCCCTATATGCCGGTTTCCCAGCAGCGCACCCTGTCCCTGATGGTGAAAATACAGGAGCTGAACCGCACAAGGATGATGTTCTCCGGAGAGGAGATTTCCGCCATGGGGCTTTCCCCTGCGCCGTCCCGGCCCCGCTCTCCCATTGAGATGCTCCAGGCCATAAAGCCCTATGCAGGCCGGGAAGAGCGTGACATGATCGAAACCCTGGAAAATCTTCAGATTATGCTGCAGGCCATGCAGACAGCCTGAACACGGGAGGTATTCTATGAACGCAGACAGCTGGAAGCAGGATCCGCGGCTGAAACAGATTGATCCGGAAAAGCTTCAGTACATAACCGATTTTGCCGGGAAGCTTTCCTCCATTCCGAAGGAACAGCTTCCCACGGCCCTTGCGGCCCTTCAGATGGACGCCGCCCAGAAAAACATCCGCTTTTCCAACCAGGAAACCGATCTTCTGGTATCCATTTTAACGTCCGGTATGAGCCCCGGTGAAAAAAAGAGGCTGGAAGCCCTGCGGCTTCTGGCAAAAAAGATGGCTGCCAGGTCTTCCTGACAGCCGTTTCTCTTTTGGTTTGTTATTCCAGCTCCGCCTGAGGCGCCTGGGGCATGATTACGATTTTCGCGGATGCGTCCGCCTGCTGCACCAGGGTCTTCATGTTCTCCTCCGGAATGGCGATACAGCCCTCCGTCCAGGTTTTCCAGCTGTGAAAGCCATGGATGAAAATGGCTGAGCCAAGACCCGGGGTTCTGCTCTCTGTGTTGTAGTTGAGGGCGATGGCATAGCGGTACTGGGGCATAACGCCGATCAGATGCTCCGCGGAGCTCCAGTCCCTTTTTACCGTTTTCGTGCTCACCATCTGATTATAGTAGGCGCTGTTTCCATCGTCCACCCAGTAATCATCATCGTCCAGCTGCTTATAGGGGAGCTGGCTGCCGGGATCTGCCAGGCTGCCGAAGGCCTGGGTAAAGGAGTAGGTGCCCACCGGAGTACGCCGGTCCCCCTCCCGCTTTTCGGCTGCCATGCCGTTGTGTCCGCAGTAGCCGTCCACACAGAACTGCTCCGTCCACCCGGCATTCTCTCCCGTCAGGCTGCGCACGTAGTAGCCGACCTTTACTCTGGAGCTGTCCATGCCGCTTCCCACAACCACCACCATATGGGTGACAGACGGATCCTTCGCCGCGTCCAGCTCCTCCAGAACCAGGCCAAGACCGTTTGACGCCGGCCCCGCCGCCTCAGCCGTCTGCGCTGCGCGGCTCCTGACTCCGGGGCCTGCTTCCTCCGCCCGTTCATCCGGAGGCACCGGGCCGCCCTTAATCACAGGACTCGGCGTGATCACCGGCGTACCTCCATCCCCTGTCTCTGCCCCGAAGGCTGTAAGGCCAAGGGCCGCCGCAAGGCCAAGGGCCGCTGCCGCCATCCGCCAGATCAGCCTTCCGCCATATCGTCTGTATCCATATCTTCTCATCTCTGTCCTCCTGCATATTCATAAACAGGCTCACGCCTGCTCCGGCTCACTGACACCCATTATAGCATAACAACAGGCAGAAGGCCATGAAGGCTTCCTGCCTGTTTTCTTAAATTTCTTTTAACTGTTCCGGACGGTTATTTGCAAACGATATTGATGATCTTGCCCGGCACATAGATCTCCTTCACAATCGTTCCGGTAATCTTGTCTGCCACTGCCGCCCTGCCTGCCGCAATCGCATCCTCTCTGGACACGTCCGCCGGAAGGGCAACAACGCCGCGGGCCTTGCCGTTGACCTGAACGCCGATCTCGATCTCGTCATCCTTCATAGCCTCCTCGTCGCACTCCGGCCATTGGGAATGGAACACGCTGCCGGCGCCGCCCAGCTGCTGCCACAGCTCCTCTCCGATATGGGGCGCAAAAGGAGCAAGAAGCACAACAAAGGTTTTCAGCGTCTCCTTATCGATACCGCCGGTCTTCTTCGCCAGCTCGATCAGCTTGTTGTTATACTCCATGAAGCCGGAAACCACCGTATTCAGGCTGAACTGGTTAAACCGCTGCTCGATATCGAACACCAGCTTGTGGCGCAGGCGCACCATCTCTCTCGTCTCCTGAACGTCCTTGTCCTTGCTGTCCTGCACCAGATTCCAGAAACGGTTCAGGAAACGGGAAACGCCCTCGATACCACGGTCGTCCCACTCCGCGTCCAGCTCCGGCGGTCCGACGAACAGCTCGTACATACGCAGGGAATCACAGCCGTAGTCCCTCACCAGATCATCGGGAGAAACCACATTTCCCTTGGACTTGCTCATCTTAATGCCGTTCTTTCCGGTGATCATGCCCTGGTTAAACAGCTTGGTAAAGGGCTCGTCAAAATCCACCACGCCGATGTCGCACAAAAACTTGGTATAGAAACGGGAATACAGCAGGTGCAGCACCGCATGCTCTACGCCGCCGATGTACATATCAACCGGCAGGTATTTGTCCGCCTTCTCTCTGGAAACCAGCTCGTTTTTGTTGTGGCTGTCCACATACCGCAGGAAATACCAGGAGGAACCGGCCCACTGCGGCATGGTGTTTGTCTCTCTCTTCGCCGGGCCGCCGCACTGCGGACAGCTGCAGTTTACCCACTCGTCAATGGCTGCCAGCGGCGACTCGCCGGTACCGGTAGGCTGATAGCTCTCCACCTCTGGAAGCCGTAAGGGAAGCTCCTCCTCCGGAACTGCCACATTGCCGCACTTGGGGCAGTGAACAATCGGAATCGGCTCGCCCCAGTAGCGCTGTCTGGAGAATACCCAGTCGCGGAGCTTGTAGTTGACGGTCTTCTTGCCCAGCCCTCTTGCCTCGATCATGGCCGGAGCCTCTTTTTTAAGCACCGCGGACTCCATGCCGTTCCACTCGCCGGAATTGATCATGGTGCCGCTTGCCTCGGTGTAGGCCTCGGTCATATTCTCAATCTCTTTGCCGTCCTTGGCAATAACCTGAATGATCGGAATATTGAACTTCTTCGCAAACTCAAAGTCACGGTCGTCATGAGCCGGCACGCACATGATGGCGCCGGTGCCGTAATCAGCCAGTACGTAATCGGACAGCCAGATCGGCGTCTTCGCCCCGTTCAGCGGATTGATGGCGTAGCTTCCCGTAAACACGCCGGTCTTTTCCTTATCCTGCATCCGGTCTACGTTGGAGCGCATGGAGGAATCGAAAATATACTTCTCCACAGCCTCTCTCGTCTCATCCGTAGCCAGGCTCTTAGCCAGTCTGTGCTCCGGAGCAAGCACCATAAAGGTGGCTCCGTACAGGGTATCCGGTCTTGTGGTGTAAACAGTGATCTTCTCATCCTTTCCGTCCACCTGGAAGTCAACCTCCGCGCCGTAGGATTTTCCGATCCACTCGGTCTGCATCTTCTTAACCTTCTCCGGCCAGTCCAGCTTGTCCAGATCGTTTAACAGACGCTCTGCGTAAGCGGTGATTTTCAGCATCCACTGGCGCAGATTCTTCTTGGTAACGGTGGCTCCGCAGCGCTCGCAGCAGCCGTTCACCACCTCCTCGTTGGCCAGTCCGGTCTTGCAGGACGGGCACCAGTTGATGGGGAACTCCTTCTCATATGCCAGTCCGGCCTTGAACATCTTTACAAAAATCCACTGGGTCCACTTATAGAAATCCGGATCCGTGGTGTTCACTTCCATATCCCAGTCATAGATCGCCGCGATCTCATTGATCTGGCGCTTAATATTTTTTACGTTCTCCGCTGTGGATTTCGCCGGGTGCACGCCCATCTTGATGGCGTAGTTCTCCGCCGGAAGGCCGAATGCGTCCCAGCCCATGGGATGGATCACATAATGGCCCTTCAACAGCTGGTAACGGCTCCACACATCAGAAATAACGTAGCCTCTCCAGTGGCCCACATGCAGGCCGCTGCCGGACGGATACGGGAACATGTCCAGACAGTAGTATTTCGGCTTCTTGCCGTCGTTGACATTGATCGGATGTTTCTCCCAGTTTTCGCGCCATTTCTTTTCGATGGCGCTGTGGTTGTAGCTTGCCATGATTTTCCTCCTGTAAAGTGATAAAAAGGAAAAGCCCTGCGTCCCAGGACTTCCCGTCCAGAGACGCAGGGCTGCTGTTTAACAATCCCGCGCGGTACCACTCTGCTTCATGCGTGCCGCATGCACTTATTCATCCTCCTGTAACGGTGAGTCTCCGTCCTGGCCTACTAAAAAAAGGATCCTGCTGCGCAGGATTCTCCGCCTGCGGCAGGTCGCGTCAGCGACATAATTCCGTTCGGCCGGCTGCTCCGGGACCAGTTCGGCTGTCTTCCATCTCCGCCTTTCACCATCCGGCGGCTCTCTGCGCATATCCGTCCAGCTTACTTGCTTCCCTTCTCTGCATTTACATCGATAACTAATTTAACACAATCACAGATGGCTGTCAAGCCGGAAATCAATACAGATGGCACATCACCATATGCCCCGGCGAAACCTCTTTCTGCGAAGGCAGCTGCTGCCGGCACACGTCCTTTGCCGCAGGACACCTGCTGCAGAACGGGCAGCCCTCCTTCGAGACCTCGGAGATCTTTCCGATGCCCTGATAAAGAGCAGCCTTATCCTCCACCACCACCGGCTTCGGAACCGCCGCCATCAGCACTCTGGAGTAGGGATGCATGGCATTTTCAAAGAACTCCCTTGTCTCTGCCAGCTCCACCAGCCGTCCCGCGTACATGACGCCCACCCGGTCGCTGATGAAACGGATCACCGACAGATCATGGGAAATAAACATGTAGGACAGCTTCCGCTCCGCCTTCAGACGCTTCATCAGATTCAGCACCTGCGCCTGAACCGACACGTCCAGAGCGGAAACCGGCTCATCGCAGACCACAAACTCCGGAGAAACGGAGATGGCCTTGGCGATGCCGATCCTCTGTCTCTGGCCTCCGGAAAACTCGTGGGGATACTTTTTCTTGTACATGGGCGAGAAGCCGACCTCCTTCATCAGCGTGTCGATCCTGTCGTCCAGCTCACTTCTGCTGATACCCGGATTGTGCAGAAGAATCGGCTCCGCTATGGATTTCTCCACCGTCCACCTCGGATCCAGAGCCGAATTGGCATTCTGGAACACGATCTGCATCTTCTGCCGGTAAGGACGCATCTCCTCCTCAGAAAGAGCCAGAATATCCTGTCCCCGGAAACGCACCTCGCCGGAGGTCGGCTCGTGAAGCCGAAGCACCGCCCGTCCGGTGGTGGACTTGCCGCAGCCGGACTCGCCTACGATTCCCAATGTCTCCTGCTCATCCACATAGAAAGAAATATCACTGACCGCCTTCACCGTCTCGGGAGCGCCGCCGAAAAAACCTTTTTTATTGGTGTAAAACTTGCTCAAATGATTTACTTCCAGTAATCTGCTCATCTGCCGCCCTCCTGCACATAGAAGCATCTGCATCCATGTCCCGCCGTGATTTTTGTAAGCTCCGGCTCTTCACGGAGACACCGATCCATGCATTGGGGACACCTGGGAGCAAAGGAGCAGCCCTTCGGCTGTTCCGTCACCGCCGGCACCATGCCGGGGATCGTGTTTAAAAGCGCCTCGTCCCTGTCAAGCTTTGGAATACAGCCCATCAGACCTCTGGTATAAGGATGAAGGGGACGCTCAAACAGCTCCTTCACGGAGGCAGTCTCCACGATCTTCCCGAAATACATCACCGCCACCCGGTCGCAGACCTGAGCCACCACCCCTAAGTTGTGGGTGATCAGAATGATGGAGGTGTCGTATTTCTCCTTCAGCTCATTCATCAGCTTTAGAATCTGCGCCTGAATCGTCACGTCAAGAGCCGTGGTCGGTTCATCTGCAATCAGGATCTTCGGATTGCAGGACAAACTCATGGCAATCATCACGCGCTGAAGCATACCGCCGGACAGCTGGAAGGGATAAGACTTTATAATCCGCTCCGGACGCTCGATCCCCATGTCGGACAGAAGCTTCACCGCCCGCTCCATGGCCTCCTTTTTCGTGATTTTCATATGAGGCAGCATCATCTCCACCATCTGGTTTCCGATGGTAAACAGCGGATTTAAGGCCGTCATGGGCTCCTGGAAGATCATGGCGATCTCCCCGCCCCGCAGCGCCCGCTTCTCCTTTTCCGGCAGATGAAGGATATCCCGTCCCTCAAACATGGCCTGCCCGCCGGCCACCCGCACCTTCGGCCCCAGAAGGCCGGTTATGGAAAGAGAGGTAAGGCTCTTTCCACAGCCGGATTCTCCCACAAGCCCAAGGGTCTCGCCCTTTTCAAGCTCAAAGCTCACACCGCTTACCGCCTCAAACGTCCCGTAGTCCGTCTGAATCTCCGTATGCAAATCCTGTACCTTTAAAATCGGCTCCATAGCAAACCCTCAAATTCTCATGTAATCTTGTCCGTTATTTGGCAATCTCTGCAAAACGCATGGAGCCGTCCGGATAGTATTTGTAATCTGTCACACTCTTGTTTGTCACAACGATGGTGGACTTTTCGTAAAGCGGCGCCCAGGGAGCATCCTCTGCCACAATCAGCTGCGCCTCGCCGTACAGCTCATAACGCTTCTGAATATCGTTGATGCTCTCGGCCTCCTCCCAGATGGCGTCCACACGGTCGCTCTTGTAAGAGCCGTAGTTATACTCACCCTTAGAGTACAGGCAGTTTCCGAAGAAATAGCCCGGATCATTGACAAATGCAGAATAGCCCGCAATCGCCAGGTCGAAATTATGTCCGCTGGTTGCCTCCAGATACTGGGGCCGCTCCATCTTTTCGATATTTACGGTCACGCCCACCTTGGACAGGGCGTCCTGAATCAGGATAGCAGAATCCGCGTTGTCCTGGTTGCCGTTGCTTAAAATCATGTCGAGCTCCAGACCATCGCTGTAGCCGGCTTCCGCCAGAAGCTCCTTCGCCTTGTCAAAATCCTGAGTATAAACGCCCTCATCCGTATCAATGTATCCCGGCATGGCGCTGGGAATCACATGATCAAGCTTCTTCGCCTGTCCGCTTAACACGTCCGTAACGATGGAATCGTAGGGCATCGCATAGTTGATGGCCTGACGCACTCTTACATCGCTCAGCGCCTCGTTCTGCGTATTCATGGACAGATAGGTGATGGAAACGCTCTCATAGGAACGGATATCCAGGTTTTCATTGCCCTCCAGCGTAGCCAGATCCTTAGGCGGAATCACAAGCGAAACGTCCACATCGCCCTTGTCCGCCAGCAGCACCCGGTTGGATGCCTCAGGAACAATTTTAACCAGAACCTTGTCAAGAGCCACCTTGCCCTTCCAGTAATCCGTTCTTGCATTTAAGACCGCCTCCGTGGTCGCCTCCCACTTTTCAATCTCAAAGGCGCCGGAACCCGCGGTATTGGTGGTCAGATAGGTATCTATCTCCTCCGTGGACATGCCCTCCAGCTCTGCCGGATTCACAATGGAGAAAATGTGCATCTGCAGCAGATTGAAGAATATGGTGCAGGGCTTGGACAGCTGGAAGGTGATGGTGTAATCATCATTCTTCTCCATGGTCTCAATGTTTGCCAGGGTGTACAGAAAGCCCGTGTAGTTGGAATTCTTAATATGGTCAAAGGAGAAGATAACCGCATCCGCAGTCACCGGATCCCCGTTGGCGAACTTCGCGTTCTCATCCAGGTGGATCACGTAGGACAGGCCGTCCTCCGAGGTCTCCCAGCTCTTTGCCAGGGACGGCTGAATATTGCCTGTATCCGCGATCTTGTAGCCGTTGGCATCTGTAGTCTCCCCGTAGGTCACCAGCTGGTCATATGCCGCGTTGATAAACACCGCGGAGGTGGAGTCCGTAGCCTGGGACGGATTTAAGGTTTTGCCGCCCTCTGCAAATGCCACCGTCAGGGTATTGCCGCCAGCCGCCTGGGTATTCTCCGCCGTGCCGCTTTCGCTGGACGTCTCGCTTCCGGCCGCCGCAGTTGTGGCCGTATTGGGGTTGTTGGCGTTGGCATTGGCGCCGCAGCCAGCAAGGGAGGCAGCCATCACCACCGCCATCATCAGTGCCGTCATTTTTCTTTTCATCATCGTTTCCTCCATTTTATAATTATGATAACTGTTTACTGAATCCGGTAATCCAGCGCATCCCGCAGTCCGTCGCCAAACAGGTTGAAGGACAGAACCAGGCTCGCGATGGCCAGGCCCGGGAAGAAAATCATCCACCACTCTCCGGTCAGAATATAGCCCCTGGCCTCTGAGATCATGTAGCCCCACTCCGGTGTAGGCGGCTGCACGCCGATACCTAAAAAGCTCAAGCTGGAAATCGTCAGAATCGCGCTTCCAAGGCTCAGCGAAAGCCTTACCAGAATCGGGGTAATGCAGTTTGGCAGAATGTGCCGTCTCAAAATATCCTTTCTCGGCAGTCCGATGGCATATTCGCCCTCAATAAACGGGCTCTGCTTTACAGAAAGGGTCTGGGCATACATCAGCCTTGCAAAGTTCGGAATACCCGCAATGCCCACCGCCAGCATGGCGCTGAAGCTGTTCCGCCCCAGTGCCACGGAAATGGACATCACCAAAATCAGCATCGGGAAGGCCTGCAAAGAGTCCATCACGCGCATAATCAGGCTGGAGAGCTTTCCCTTGTAGTAGCCGGAAAACGCCCCCAGGGGAACTCCGATACAAAGGGAAATGGATACTGCCACAAAGCCCAGCAGCAGGGATATCCTGGCGCCGCACATCATGCGGCTTAAAATATCCCGGCCAAAATTGTCCGTGCCCATCAGATGGGCCGCACAGGGAGCCAGAAGCTTGTCGCTCATGGAAACCTCCACGGGACTGTAAGGCGTATACACAAAGGAAAGAAGGCCCACCGCCAGCCAGGCCAGAATACAGATGCCGCCCACCAGGGCCATCCTCTGCTTCATCAGCCGCTGCAGAACGGTTGGTCTGTCAAACCCTGTATTGTCTTGTTTCTTCATCTTCCGTCCTCCCTGCCTTTAATACGTAATTCTCGGATCCACGACCGCATACAGAATGTCAAGAATCAGATTGATCACCATATAGATCAGCACGCTGACAACGGTAAAGGCCTGCACCGGCGCATAATCCGTCTGCAGGATGGACTGCGTGATATAGCTGCCGATTCCCGGCCAGTTGAAAATGGTCTCCACCACCACCGCGTTGCCGATCAGGCCGCCCAGCTGGGCGCCGATTACCGTCAGAACCGGCACTAAAATATTGCGCAGGCCGTGCTTTCCGATGACCTTGCTCTCCCTGATGCCCTTGGATCTGGCGGTGCGGATATAATCCAGATTCAGCACCTCGATCATATTGCTTCTGGTCATTCTCGAAATAATGGCCAGCGAGCCGAAGCTTAAGCAGACCGCCGGCAGGAAAATATGGGACACGGCGCTCTTAAGGGCAACCATGTCTCCCGTCAGGATGCTGTCAAGGATATACATCCCCGTGATCTGCGTCGGCGGGAAAATCTTGTCGGAAATCCGTCCGAAGGGAGCCGGAATCACCTCCAGCTTCGCGTAAAGCAGCCAGATCAGCATAAAGCCCAGCCAGAACACAGGAACGCTGGTCCCCAGAAGCGTCACAACCCTGGAAACATGATCCGCCGCCGAGTCCTTCTTCGACGCCGCGTAGACGCCCACCGGCACGCCGATCAGAACCGCCAGCAAAAGAGCGCAGAGCGCAAGCTCAATGGACGCCGGAAGACGCATGGCGAAATCCTCCGTCACCGGACGTCCCGTATGCCAGGCCGTGCCCAGATCGCCTCTGGCCACCTCGCCCACATACCGGATAAACTGCTCCGGGATGCTCTTATTTAAGCCCATCTCCTCCCGGATCTGCTCCACCGCCGATTCCGGCGCCTGCTCGCCTGCCATCATCCTGGCCGGATCACCCGGTACGATCCGCGACAGGGTAAATGTAATCAGCAGAACCAGAAGCACTGACGGAATCATCTGCAGAATCCGTTTGATAATGTATTTCATGGTAGTTCTCTCCTTCTTCCATAGCAGTTTCCATATGGATAAAATTTATCAAAATTCAGCCATAATGTCAACAAAGTCATTTTCCGGGTCCATCAGACAGCACGCTAATAAACCGCAAACTGCCCGGCTGTAATCAGAAGAAAAAACCACACGCCCGGCGCCTTGAAAAGCTCCCGCACGAAGCCGTCCTCCGGCTGCTGCGCCCAGGGACGGTTCCAGGTCAGCTTCGGAAGGTATACCGCCGCGGCGGCCGCGGCAGCCGCTATGGACACTCCCATCCACACAAGCAGCAGGACCTGCGCAGTTTCCGTCTCCAGAAGCTGCGGACTCACAGTCTGCTCCAGGAAAACCGGCATAAATCCTCCCGCCGTGTTGACCGCCATATGCAGAAGGATGCTGTAGCGCAGCTTTCCCGTATAACTGTAAATGAAGGCAAACACCATGCCCAGCAGAAACGCGTAAAAAAACTGATTCCAGTTCCCGTGAAACAGCCCGAAGCTGATCCCCGACACCACCACCGCCAGCTTCTGCCCATAAGGAATCAGCCGGTCCACAAGGAATTTCCGGAACATAAGCTCCTCCATAATGGGCGCGGCGATTACCATGGTCAGAAGCACCGACCACGGATTCATCTGTTCCAGAGTGTCCGTGACAGGATTTATCGTCTCTGCGCCTCTTACCTGATCAAATATCTGCACCAGAAACTGGCCGAATATGCTGCCGATATAGGTAAGACCGCAGCAGCCCACAGCAAGCAGCGCCAGCTGCCCCGCGGTCAGCTCCGGCCCGTCCGTCTTATGCCAGGACGGAACCCTGCCCATCATCAGCACAAACACCGGAAAGCCCAGCAGATACATGGACAGCTGCGACAGGATCATCAGCATGCTGCCGTCTGATAAAAGCTCCTCCTCCGTTCCGCTCAGCACCGCCGCCAGCGCGCCGGCTATAACAAGCATCACCTGAAATACGCCGCTGACCAGAAGAAATACCACATAGGACCATCCGATCCGTGAAAATACCTTTCTTGCTTTCATATTTTCTCCAGTATATAAACCTTAAAAGAGAAGCAGGCATATACCGCCTGCTCCTCTCATCCATATCTGCGTCAGACAGCCAGACTACGCCTCCGCGCTGTCCACCTTGGAGGCCCGCGCCTCCACTTCCTTCTTCTGAATATCTCCCGGAGCCTGCTCGTAACGGGCAAACTCATACTCATATACACCGATGCCGCCGGTCATGGAGCGCAGATCCGTGTTGTAGCCGAACAGCTCAGACATCGGAACATCCGCCTCGATCACCTGCTTGCCGTGGTGGTCAGAATTCATGCCGAGCACACGGCCTCTTCTGCGGTTCAGATCTCCCATCACATCGCCGGTAAACTTATCCGGCACCGTCACCTTCACAGAAGCAATCGGCTCCAAGAGAACCGGATTCGCTTCCATAAAGCCCTTCTTAAACGCCATGGACGCCGCCGTCTTAAATGCCAGCTCTGAAGAGTCCACCGGATGGTAGGAACCGTCCACCAGAGTCGCCTTCACGCCCACAACCGGATAAGCGGCCAGCGGGCCCTTCAGGCAGCTTTCCTGAATTCCCTTTTCCACCGCCGGGAAATAGTTCTTCGGCACAGCGCCTCCGAATACTCTCTCCTCGAATACGTAGGGCGTATCCAGATCGCCGGACGGCTCGAATTCCATCTTGACATCGCCGAACTGTCCATGTCCGCCGGACTGCTTCTTGTACCTGCCCTGCACCTCCACCTTCTTGCGGATGGTCTCGCGGAAGGCGAATTTCGGCTTGCTTAGCTCGATCTCAACCTTGTAGCGGCCGGACAGCTTGCTCACAACCACCTCCAGCTGCTGATCGCCGATGCCGTATAAAAGAAGCTGGCGGTTTTCCTTGTCGTTGACCGATTTTAAGGTTAAATCCTCCTCCATCAGCTTTGCCAGAGCGCTGGACACCTTATCCTCATCGCCCTTGGTCACGGTCTTGTACCGCATATAGGTGTAAGGAGTGGAAATCTGTGGCTTATGGTACACAATCGGAGCGGAGCGCAGGGCGATGGTGTCGCCGGTCTGAGTAACGCCCAGTTTCGCCACTGCTCCGATATCTCCCGCCTTTAATTCGGAAACCTCAATGGCGTCTCTGCCGCGGAGCACGTAAAGCTTGCCTGCCTTCTCCTCCGTATCCTTGTTTACATTGTAAATGATGCTGTCCGGTGTTAAGGTTCCCGTACAGATCTTCATCAGGGAATACTTTCCGATAAACGGATCCACAATGGTCTTAAACACTCTTGCGGATAAGGACACCTGATCGTTGTACCTGGCTGTAAAGCGCTCGCCGGTGGATACGTCCACACCGATGCACTCGAACTTATCCGGCGTGGGCAGATAACGGTCAATGACCTGCAGAAGGGTCTTAAAGCCCTGGCAGTTGATGCCGGAGCCCATCAGCACCGGAACAATAGAGCCATCTATCACATGTTCCCGAAGAGCGCCCTGGATCTCTTCCAGCGTAAACTCCTCGCCGGAGAAATAGCGCTCCATATATTCCTCGCTGGTCTCCGCAACAGCCTCTAAAAGAGCGTCTCTCGCGATACCCAGGTTCTTCTGTGAATAATCGGGAATCTCGCATTCCTCGTAATCGCTTAAATTGGTAAAACGGCGGCCTGCCATCTTCACCACGTTTACATAGCCCACAAACTTCTCATTCTCACGGATCGGCAGCTGGAAGGGGGCCACGCTCCGTCCGAACCTTCTCTCCAGCTTCAGCACCAGCTCGCGGAAGCTGGCATGGTCGTCGTCCATGTTCGTCACAAAAATAATCCGCGGAAGTCTTAATTTATCGCAAAGCTCCCAGGCCTTCTCGGTGCCGACCTCGATGCCTGCCTTGCAGTTCACCACAATGATCGCCGCGTCAGCTGCGCTGACCGCCTCCTCTACCTCTCCCACAAAATCAAAATATCCGGGAGTATCCAGCAGGTTAATCTTCATCATCCCCTGGTCGCCCATATATTCAATCGGGACCATGGACGCAGAAATGGAAAACTGGCGCTTGATTTCTTCTTTGTCGTAGTCGCTGATGGTGTTGCCATCGGTAACCTTCCCCATACGTTTCGTGACTCCGGTTACATGCGCCAGCGCCTCTGCAACCGTCGTCTTACCGGCCCCGCCATGTCCAAGCAGCACGACGTTACGGATCTGTTGTGTTCCATATACGTTCATATAATTCCCTCCTGTAGATCATATTTTGTCTCATGATGATATTTTACTAAAAAAGTTTGAAAATTTCAAGTTGAAGTGACGATTTGCACAAAAAATTTTTATTTTCTTTTTTTCCGGGCAGAAAACGGGGCTGTGAAAAATGCTTTTTCATTTTTCACAGCCCCGCTTTGGAAGCTTTCGCGTCATTTTTTATAAAAGCAGTTGCCGTCCAGAATCACATAGGACTTGTAGCTGCCTGTATCTGCCGTCCGCGCCGCCTTAAAGTACAGGTAGTCGCCGATGTTGTTCTCTCCGGAAAGGGCTGCCTTCGCAGCCTTCACCGCCATGTCAGCCGGTCCCTTCGACAGGAACTGGTCCAGCAGGCCGGAGGTTGCTCCGGGAAACTGTCCCTCCGCGTAAATCACATCGGAAACAGAATTTCCCCAAAGTCCGGACTTCACCCGGTTGACAATCACGCTGCCCACAGCCAGCTCGCCCTCATAGGAGCTGCACCCTGTCTCCATCTCAAGGCAGGCCGCCATCAGGTAAATCTCCTCAGACGTGACGGAGATCACATAGCCGCCCGAGCCGGCGGATGACGTGCTCCTGCCGCTCTTTTCCCTACTGCCGCTCTTTGTTTTGCTGTCCTTCGCCTTGCTGCTCTCCGCCTTCTTCTGGCTTTCCGCGGCCTTCACCGCCGCTTCCTCCGCCTCAATGCTGACCGCCTTCCCCGGCACCACGCGGAAGGTCACGTAATCCGCAGACACATAGCCGCTCTTTTCCGCTGTCAGCTGAATCTTCACCCAGCCGTCTCCCTCAGAAAGCACAGGGTAAAGCTCTCCCTTCGGCGCCATATCCACAATCTCCGCCCCGGTGCCGGCCTCTGCCCTGATCCGCAGACCCTCCGTCTGCACCTGAGCCATATAAAGCCCCAGCTCCCTGGACATCTTCTCAAGCCTGTCGCCGGACACCAGATAGTCGTCCCGCATCCAGCCCTCCAGGCCGCCGGAGCGCACCTTCGTCCATCCGTTTTTCTTCTCCAGTATCTCGCCGCCGGC
>JAUNGW010000022.1:0-7146 GCA_030524245.1 Eubacteriales bacterium | reverse complement strand
TCACCCTTCCGCTGGTGGACGGCTCCGCTCTCAGATTCATGGCTCCGTTCACATCAGCTGCCGCCAGATTGTCGCAGGATGAAGCCGCAAGCCCCTCCCCCGCCGGAAAAAATGTCAGCGCGCAGGCCGTCAGAGCCGCCGCCGCCAGCCGCGGGAGGATATGTTTCCTGTGTATCATGTAAACGCTCTCCTCTGAAATGTTACAATTCTGTTACAATCTTTTGATTGTACTATAACAGAGAACAGGGGGGCGTGTCAAGTTCAAAACAAAATCCGGATCAGCAGGCTTGCGGCGATTAAGGTGAGCGCTCCGCAGATCCGCGTTGAAATCTGGGCAAAGGGCAAAAGCTCCATTCTTTTTGCCGCAGACAGCACCGCGATGTCTCCGGTGCCTCCCATATTGGTGGTGCAGAGTCCGGCAGCGACAGCTGCTTCCACCGGGAAGAAGCCCACCAGATATCCGCCCAGGCCAGCTCCCAGCGCCACGCCTCCCACCACCACAAATACCAGCAGCAGGTACATGGGAGAAAACGCCGCAAAAACCGCCTGCAGATCGATCATGGAAATGCCGATACCCACCAGAAGAGCACTGGTCCAGCATTTCATCACAAGCTGGCTCCACTGCTTTGCCGCCGTCTCAAACTGCTTCGGCACAATTCCAGCCGCCTTTCCCAAGGCCACAAGAATAATCATCCAGGCATAAGCATGAACCTGGCTGACAAGCTTGTTGACAATGATTCCCAGCAGAAAGAAGAACACGGCGGTAATCAGTCCTGCCGCCAGATTCTCCAGAGTCAGCGACTCTTCTTCCATCTTCCTCATGCCAGGATCGTGCGCCTTCATCAGTCTCCCGTTTCCCGACCAAGAGGGCCTGGCCTCCCCCAGCCGGTCCAGCAGTCCTGCTCCGACGATCGCCGTTACATTGCCGAGGGCGGACGCCGGTATCATCCGGGAAATCACCGCAGACCCATCTGTTCCCAGAGCCTCCGCATACATGCCGGACAAAGGCACCACCCCGGCGCCCATGCCGCCGCCCATCATGGGAATGGCCACGTACATGACTGCGTCCGCAAACCCATAGCCAGTCAGCATTCCCACGAATCCCACCGCCAGAACCGCCATGGTCATGGCACAGACAGCAACCGGCAGAAACCGCACCGCCGCCCGCAGAAGCAGAGTCCTTTCCATTCCCAGTATACTGCCCGTAATCAGCGCCGCTATATAGAAATTCAAAAATCCGGTATGATTCATAAAGGACGCCACATTATCCGCCACCTCCGCCGGCAGAAGACCCGTGTAAACCAGCAGCGCTGAAGCAAAAATACACACCATCGCGCCGCCGCCCAAATACGAGCGGACAACCGGCAGGCTGTTTCCAAGCGCATTAAAAAGCCCGCCAAACAGCATCATCACCGCCAGCGCCCCCAGCATTCCCGTCGGCAGCCAGCCCATCATAATATTCAGGCACACCACAGCAGTAATCATCAGGTAAAGATACAGCGGAATCCCCATGATCTCCGGCTGCGTTCCTTTCTTTTTTTCCATGCTTTCTCTCCTTATGTCTGCACAATCACAAGCCTTCCTGCTTTGTTTCCTGTACGTCCACTTTACCGTTCCTTTCCAAAAATAAAAACCTTTGGAAGTTAAAGAAAGTCTTTGGAAAGTAAAAAAACAAACGCCAGCGGCATTCTCTGGTATAATGTAGCTGTAAAAAAAGGAGGTTCGGTTCATGAAACAGCTTTCCGTAATGAAAAAACTGTTGATTTCCTATCTTGTTCTCGTATCCGGCTCTGTTGTCCTCATGGGACTTTTCCTCCTTCCGCTTCAGCTGCACAGCTTAAGAAGGAATCCGGAAGAGCTCCTGCTTCAGTTTGCCGCCATCTGCCTTTTTATCCTGGCCGCCGGCGCAGCCTCCGCAAGGTTTCTGACGCAGAACATCCGCAAGTCCCTTCTGGGGTTTGAACCAGGTATTTTCGCCAGACGCTATCTGCTGCGGGAGGAAATCCTGGACAGCTTAAAGGAGGGAATTCTGGCAGCAGACAAAGACGGCCGGATCCTTTACCAAAACGCACCGGCCGGCAGATTTTTTCAAGGCGGCTGCCTTCCGGAGGATTTCCCTCTCTGGAAGGAAATCCGGCAGTGCCTGGACCAGGGAACGCCGCAGTCCGGTCTCATGGCAGAGCTGAAGCAGAGCACGCTGCTGGTTCACCTGATCCCTGTCATGAAGCTGGACGCTGCCGACGGCGTGCTGATTCTTCTCTGGGACCGGACCGAAGCCGTCCACATGGCGGAGCAGCTTACAGGCACCCGCCATGTAATCGAAGCCATGAGGGCCAACACCCATGAATTTCTGAACAAGCTTCATGTGGTGTCAGGACTATTGCAGATTAACGAAACAAAAGAAGCCATTGCCTATATCAGCGATGTTTCCAGCGATATTGAGCAGGGCTACCAGACGGTTATACGCCAGATCAGAAACAAAACCATCGCCGCTCTGATTCTCGGTAAGCAGAGCCGGGCCAGAGAGCTGAATATTCGATTCATTCTCAGAAAGGATTCCTGTCTGGACGAGCACACCTCGTGCCTTTCCACCAGGGAGCTTGTCACCATCATCGGAAATCTTCTGGAAAATGCTTTTGAGGCCGTAAAGGATGTCAGGGGTCTGCGGCAGACAGAGCTTTTTATCAGCTCCTCCGACTCGGGCCTTACCATCATTGCAGACGATACCGGCCACGGTATGACCCCCGGCCAGATCTCCCGGATCTACTCTGGCCAGTACACAACAAAAGGAGAAGGGCACGGCATTGGTCTGACACTTATTCAGGAAATTATCCACAGGCACAACGGTTATCTGGAAATAGAATCCGTACCAGGCGAGGGCAGCTCCTTTGCCGTCAGCATCGGAAAATTCACTGCACAGGAGGAAGCTCCATGATTAAAACAGTTATTGTCGAGGACGATTTAATGGTTGCGTCCATCAACCGCCAGTTTGCTTTAAGAACACCCGGCATCGAGATTATCGCCGCCTTTCACAATGGAAAGGACGCCCTGTCCTTCCTCAGCAGGGCAGACGCTGATCTTCTTCTGCTGGATTTATACATGCCGGAATGCTCAGGCCTTGAGCTTTTGTCCCAGCTGCGCCAGTTCAACCAGCACACGGACGTCATCATGATCACAGCCGCCAATGATGCTGCACATATCAGCGAGGCGCTCCACCTGGGCATTGTAGATTATCTGGTCAAGCCCTTTCAATATGAGCGCTTCGCGGAAGCCATGGACAAAATTCTGCTGCGGAAAGCGGTTATGGAAAATGGCAGCTCCTTTTCCCAGTCTGACATCGACCAGCTGATCGCCCTGCGCCGTCCCTCTGAAAAAAGCAGGGAGATGGAGCTTCAGAAGGGGCTTCAGCGCCATACGCTCGAGCGGATACGTGGCTGCTTAAAAGCCCATCCCCAGGCCTTTCTGACCAGCGGGCAGATTTCCGCGGAAACCGGTCTTTCCAAGGTAACCGTCCGGCGTTACGTGAACTTTCTCATAGAACAAAATGAAGCCGTCAGCCAGATCGAATACGAAACTGGCGGACGGCCCCGTGTAGAATACTCCCTCTCTCCGTTCAAAGCGCCCTGCAGGACATGAAAGCTCATGCTTTCTAAGGATTTTCCACTACCAGCTCTCCCTCCTTCAGGCCCTCTGAAACCACGGCAAGATTTCCGCTTTTATATTCCAGCGTTACAGCTGTCTTTACGGCTTTTCCATGTTCCATCCGGTACACATAGTCCTGCCCGTCAAAGCGAAACACCGCACTGGCGGGAACCGTCAGGCAGTCCTCATTCCTGTAAAGCCGGAAGGTCAGATCCACTCCGTATCCGTCCCGGTTCACGGGATTTTCATCCATCTGCACAATCACATGCACCCGGTACTCGTCAAGTCCCAGCGCAGAGCTTCCCTTTTCCGCATACTGATACACCTGGGCCACCGTGCCCTCATAGTATTCCCTGCCGCCCCGCAGGGAAAGCTCCGCCAAAACCCGGTCGCCTTCCTTTATGTAGGCTGCCGCGCTGGTGAGAATATCCGCCTCCGCGGTCATATTTCCTGTGGTTCTCAGCACAGCCGCCGTCTCTCCCTCCCGGACCGCCGACTGCTCCTTCAGCGCAAGCTCCGCCACAATTCCATCCTGACTGGCTCTCACCGTACACTTTTCAATCTTATCCGCAAGCTGCTCTGCCTTCGCCCGGCCCGCATCGATTTCCGCCTCCATCCGCTTCTTCTCGCTGCTGTAAAACCGGCTGTTTACCACATCCTCCGTAATGCCTTCCCGCTGCAGCCCCTCCAGATACCGGCTGCTTTCCTCCAGCCTGCTCTCCGCCTGCTCCATGGAAGCCTTTGCCGCCTCGTAGGCAGCCCTGCTCTGCTCCAGCTCCAGCCTGGAAACAGAACCGGCCGCATACAGCGCCTGATTTCCCGTATAAACCGTTTCCGCCGCCTGGCAGTCTGCCTTTGCCGCCGCAAGGCTCTGGCGCAGGCTGTCCAGATACTCCCCGGGCGAAGCGGTCATCATCCGGCTGATCTGCCCCGACTCCATCTGCGCCCGGCTGATTTCCAGGGCAGCCTGAGCCTGGGCTCTTGCATATTCATACTCGGAGCTGTCCACAATATAAAGCACGTCTCCCGCCTTCACCTGCTGATTCTCGCTGACCAGGATTTCCTTTACCGGTCCCGACACCTCCGACAGGATGCGGCAGGTATCCCCGGCACTTAAAACGCCTTCCTCCGTGTAGCTGTCCTCCGCCGAGGTCCGGATCACCTCCGCCGTCTCCACCTGTTCGCCCCGGCCGCCAAGACTCACTGCCAGAACGGCTGCCGCCATCAGAGCGGCCCCGGCTCCGCATATTACCCATCCCTTCCTTTTCATCATGCCTACTCCCTTTCTTTTATAACCTCTGTCAGCGATATCCGGTCAATAAAGCGCAGCTGGGCCGCTCCGGCCGCCGCCATAATTCCCAGACACACCAGCAGTGACAGCAGCCACGCCGCCGGCGTTACTGCCATGCTGACCGTATAGGAATCTGATATAAGAATATGCTCCATCAGATACCGCAGCCCATAGCTTCCCGGAATTCCCGCCGCGATTCCCGCCGCAAAATAAATCAGATTCTCAAACAAAAGCATCCGGACCACCTCCAGCCTGCTTCCGCCCAAAATCAGCAGGGTTCCGAATTCACCTGCTCTCTCCCGGATATTAATCAGGGAAATATTGGATATCAGCACGGCTCCCGTTACAGCGCCCATCACCTCAAACACTCCCATCATCGCCGACATGCTGGCCATCATATCGCTGTAGCTGTCTCTGATTTTTTCCGTGTCTGTCATCCAGCTTACGCGGCTGGTATCCAGAAGCTTCCGTTTCAGCGCCTCCTTCTGCCCCGGCTTCACCTTCAGAAGCACCGTATTGGCCGGAACCTCTGACTGAAACACCTCCCGGAAGCTTTCCAGCTCCATATAGCAGCTGCTGCCAAAGCTCTCTGAGATAATCCCGGACACAGGAATCATCACCGTCCCCCTGGTCAGGCCGTGGCTGTGAATCTCCACAAGCTCCCCTGCCACAACTCCCAGCTCTTCTGCCGTCCTGCTGTTAATGATCAGCCCGTCTGAGGGCGGCTCATAATACCTGCCCTCATTATCCATAATTTTCCACAGCTCTGATCCCCGGTTCAGCCCGTAAAGGGCCACAAATTCCGAATTGCTTTCATAAATCAGCTCCGCCGTTGTGCTCAGAATCCCTTCTCCGGACTCAGCCTCCTCAAGCTCCTCTCCGCTGTGCGCCGCCTTCAGAGGACTTGTCTGATGATCCAGCGAAAGCTGCAGATCATAAACCTGGATTTTTTCAAACTGATTCAGCATCATCTGATCCGCAATATGGCCATAGGAAAACATCACTGTAGACATGGCAAAGGGAAATGCCACAGCCAGCACAATCAACAGCCCCCGGACCGGATTTCTGACTATGGCGCGGCAGCCCATTTTCCCCATAATCCCCAGGCGTCCGGACAGCGCCTCCGGCAGCCGTATCCGGCCTGTTTTTCCCGGCGCTCTGGCCCGCATTGCCTGTGCCGGGACAATATTTAAAATCTCCCTGGTTCCAAGAAACGCCGCCAGAGTCCCTGCTCCGGCAGCAATCCCCAGACCTGCCAGACGGATCCTCAGGCCCGCCCGAAAGCTGGTATCCGGCAGATTAAAGAAATCCGTATACATCTGAAACATATATTTTCCCAGAAACACCGCGAAAAACGCCCCGGCCGCCGCCCCGCAGACGCCGATCACCAGTCCTTCCAGAAGATATGCCCCCATCAGCTCCCCGTCGGTCAGGCCAAAGGCCTTCATCGTGCCTATCAGGCTCTGCCCCCTGTCCACTATTTTTTTCAGCACCACAAAAAGCATAAACACCGACACAGACAGAAACAGGCCAGGCATCACCGTACCTGTGGAAACCAGTTCCTGAACCTCTGACTCAACCATACTGAAGCTTGCCTGATCGGCCCTGGATGAAATGGAAACCAGCCCGTAGGGCATCAGATATTCGGACACAAGAGCCTGCACGTCCTCCCACTCATACCCCGGCTCCAATAAAAATCCAAGCTCATTTACCCGGTCCTTCCAGCCTGTCAGTCTCTCCATACGGGTCCGCTCCATGCAGGCAATATCGTACACCTCCCCGTCCGGAATCATGGCTCCTCCCGGCGGAATCGAGTAAATATAGTCCGGACTGTGACAGGTTCCCTTCAGAGAAACCACCGTGCTTTCTCCCTGCCATAAAACCGTGACCGGCTCCCCCGGTTCATATCCGTATTCCGCCATCATTCTGGCTCCAAGAAACAGCTCGTCGCCTCCGGAAAACTCCTCCGAAAGGCTGATCTGATTGATGGAATCCGTCTGATCCCAGGATAATAAGTGAACCGTCACGATTTCATCCTGCCCCGCCGCCAGAATCCTCATATCTGCCGCCATCTTTCCTGAAACCTCTTTGATTCCGGGAATACTTTTCAGGCCGGAAAGCTCTGTCCCCGGCATGCCCGCGACCTGCGCAAACCCGTCCGCCAGGCAGGACGACTCATAGAATTCATCAATCTGCCCCTTCAGATTGTCCAG
>JAUNGW010000021.1 GCA_030524245.1 Eubacteriales bacterium | reverse complement strand
AGCACATTTTTACCAACTGTTCAGGACGGCGGGAAAATACGGCCCAAGATGGGCGTCAAGCTCGCTTGTAAGACCATCTTGGGCCGTATTTTCACATCGGGGGAACCTCCGATGCTTCTTGTCCGGCAAAGACGGACAAGAAGATGCGCCATCCCGAGCCATCCCCCCTCACTGCGGATCGTGCTTCATGGTGAAGCTTAAAACTCCGAACGAATCTCCGTTCAGCTTATTGGTGAGCAGGGAGATGTAATTCTCCCTGGTGCTGTCAATATGCTCCCACAGCGCATGAATCGCGCCGTCCCGGTCGCCTGACTCGATCATATGGATTACCTGCGCGTGATCCCGGTATGCCTTGTCCTGATAGGACCGCTCCAGATAGGACAGCGCACGCATCCGGGTCAGCTGCAGAAGCAGGCTGTTGTGGAACCGGATGATCCTGGTGTTCCCCGACAGAAGCACCAGCTCGTCATGGAATTTCTGGTCATAGTTGAACTGCTGCTTTACGTTCCCCTGCTTATTGACCTCCTCCATCCGCTGGTTGATCCAGCGCAGACGCTCCAGGTTCTCCTCCGTCACTCTCCGCTCATCCATCGCCAGCAGAAGTGCGCTCAGCTCGATCCCCCGTCTCGCGTTAAACAGGTCTATAATATCCGCTTCCGTAATCTCGCACACATAATAGCTCTGCCCCGCGCCGCCGTCCCGGATCAGTCCATCGTTCTCAATCTTCTGGAGCGCCATCCGGATCGGCGTCCGGCTCATCCCCAGCTCCTTGCTCAAAATAAAATCTGAAATTGCGGTTCCCGGCACCAGCTCAAAATCGCAGATCTTCTGCTTGATTTTCTCATATGCCTCATCCACCAGAGATACTTTTTCCAGCTCCACGTTGTCGTCCCCCTTCTCGCTGCTATATTCTAATATAGCACAAGTTTCGTTTTCTGAAAAGCACCGGAGCTACCGGCTGATCCTGTCGGTATTCAGAATCTCCATAGCCTCGCCCTCCGCGCCCTTTACCGTCACATTCCTCATGGTCAGGTTCTTTACATTATTAATATAAATTCCCTTTCTGGTACAGGGCTCCACGTCGGCCATCATGGCCGGGTATTCCGGAGTCGGGTTCTCAGCAAAGTCCACATAGACATTCTCAAAGGTCACATCCTCAATCTTCGCCTCCGGCAGCCCATAGATAAAGCTGCCCGCCACATGACAATTCCTCGCCTCAATGTTCCGGAAGGTCAGACTTCCTATAAACGGCGTCCTCTTATCTACCGGAAGGGGCTCCTTGGTGCGCACGTACTCAGAATGCCCGTCCGGATCGCAGCACCAGTAATAGGAATTAATCACAAACGGCGTCAGTACTCCGTTCATCTTAATATTCTCAAACAGAATATTGTTGATGAACGCCTGATTGCCCCTTCCCCGTCTCGTCTTAATGCGCAGTCCCCGGTCCGTGTCCTCGAAAATGCAGTCCTTCACCACCATGTTCTCCACACCGGCGGCAATCTCGCTTCCCAGAGTGACAGAGCCGTGGCCGTGGCGCATATAGCACTGGCGGATCATGATATTCTTTGAACGCACCTTATATTTATTGCCCATATAAAACTTTCCGGACTTGATGGCTATGCAGTCGTCACCCAGGGAAAAGGAAACGCCGACCACCTCCAGGCCGTCCACCGACTCCGGATCCATCCCGTCCGTGTTGGGCGACACCTTGGGATTTATCACCTGCATATCGATCCAGCGGGTGTTATTGGAGAAATACGGATGCAGGTTCCAGGCCGGACTGTTCTGGACAGTCAGGCCCTGCACCGTGATATTCTCGCAGTGATTCAGGAAGATCATGCGGGGACGGTAGGCTCCGCCGGTTTTCTCGCGGCCGTCGCCCTTCCACCAGTTTTCAAAGCTGGCATTGCCGTCCATCACGCCCTGTCCGGTGATCACAACATTGGACACATGAATGCCCGTCAGGATACTGCCGAACATCTCCAGCGGATTGCCCTCCCAGGTGCCGAGATTGTACTCCTCCGTCTCGTCATAGCTCTCAATCAGCCCCGGAAGAATCGGGAATTTGTCCCGGTCCGTAAAGGCTGACAGCACAGCGCCCTCTGCGAAATCAATGGTGATATTGCTTTTCAGGAACAGGGAGGACACCTTGTAAACGCCCTCCGGCAGGTATACGCGCCCGTGCTCCGGGCAGCTGTTGATTGCTGCCTGGATACAAACGGTATCATCATGTTTTCCGTTGCCCACGGCGCCGAACCGGCGGATATCAAGGGTTACGTACTCGTAATCGGTCTTCATTTCCAGAACCGCCGATTCCTCTCCCATCCGCACTTCAATCTGGTAAACGGTGTCCGGCTTCAGCCCGTTGACGGTCTGCACCACCTTATTGGAGGTCAGCGCCTTTTCGCCGTTTACGTACACATCATACGGCTGCTCCGTAAAATAAATCCCTTTGTTCAAAAGCTCAATGGTGCACCTTCGCGATGTCTTAAAAATAATCTGAAATTCCATAGCTATCCTTTCTTTTTCTTTAGCCCTTTACACCACCGGCGGAAATACCCTCAACGAACTGATCCTGCGCCAGGAAGAATACGATCAGGGACGGCAGGATGGTGATAATGGACAACGCCAGCACCTTATTCCACTGGAAGCCGCTCTCTGTATCCATAAACAGACGCAGGCCCAGAGCCGCCGGGAATTTCCTCGTGGAGTTGATGTAAATAAGGGGGCCCATAAAGTCGTTGGAGGACCACATAAACTGGAACAAAGCGCTGGAAACAATAGCCGGCTGCACCATCGGAACCATCACAAGCACCAGCCGCTGGAAGGAATTGCAGCCGTCGATCTCCGCCGCCTCCTCCAGCTCCTTCGGAACCGAACGCATAAACTGGATCATCATAAATACAAAGTAGGTGTCGCAGGCAAAGAAGCTGGGCGCCACAATCGGCAGATAGCTGTCTACCCAGCCGATCTTGGTGAACAGCAAAAACTGCGGTACGTTTAAAACCACCTGCGGCAGGAACAGCGTCGCCAGCATCAGTCCGTACCAGAAGCCCTTTCCGCGGAATTTAAAGCGGGTAAAGGCGTATGCGGTGATGGTGGCGGAAGCAACCGTACCGAGCACCTTCGGAATAACGAACAGATAGGTGTTGATCATATAATGTCCGTACGCATAGTTTGTGCCGTTCCATCCATCGATATAGCCCTGAATCGTGGGATTCTTCGGGAGAAAGCCAATCGAGCTGAAAATCTCCGCGTTGTTGTCCCTGAAGGACGCGCCGATCATCCAGATCATCGGATAAATCATGAAGATTCCGATGACGATCAGCACCAGGTAACGGAAAAACAGATTTAAGGTATTTCTTTGTTTTCTTGTCATTTCTCGTCCCTACCTTTCCTCATCGCCGTAGTATACCCAGTACTTCTGGCTGATAAATGATACTGCGGTCATCGTCGCAACAATCAGGAACAGCATCCATGCCATCGCGCTGGCCAGGCCCATCTTATAGGTCTTAAACGCGTTCTGGTAAATCAGAATGGAAATCAGGGTCGTGGAGCCCTGGGGTCCGCCGTTGGTGATGATAAACGGTCCGTTGAACTCCTGGAACGCCTGGCAGAGCTGGGTGATCAGGTTAAAGAACACCACCGGGGTAATCATCGGCACGGTCACCTTGATAAACTGGATGAACTTGCCTGCGCCGTCGATAGAGGCCGCCTCGTAAAGATCCTCCGGAACGCCCTTTAAGGCCGCCAGGAAGATAACCATCGCGGATCCAAACTGCCATACGCGCAGGAGGCAGATTACAAACAGCGCGTGATCGCTGCTTCCCAGCCAGTTGACCGGCTCTCCGCCAAAAATCTTAATCACCATATTTACCAGTCCTTCGTTCTGGAATAAAAACTGCCACAGCACCGCGATGGATACCGAGCCGCCCAGAATCGAGGGAATATAGTAAATGGTACGGAACATATTAATGCCCTTTAATTTAAAATTCAGGATATACGCGATGAACAGCGCAAACAGCAGCTTTAACGGCACCGTCATAAACGCGTACTTAAAGGTAACGGCAAAGGATTTCACATACTTTGCGGTGTCTATGATGGACTGGTAGTTCTGCAGTCCTACAAACTGAGTTCCCCCCTTAAACAGGTTGTAGTTGGTCAGGCTATAATACAGAGAGGATAAAAACGGATAAAATTTAAATGCAAAAAATCCAATCAGCCATACGGAAAGATATGCGTATCCATTGTTGGCCTTCCAGAATTTTTTAAACGATGACTTGTTCACAGGCTCCTCCTTCCTGGTTATCAAAACGCTTATATATGGGCTTTTAACTTCAGATACTGAGCATATGCCATCATGGCCGCTCCTATGCCCTTCACCTCGTCCATCACAACCGGCTCAGACAGGTAATACTCCACGCTTCCGTCCCGCTCGTTCCCGGGACCAAGGCCGGCCACCTCGCAGATGTCCTTTAAATGCCATACGCCGTCGATGCACACCATCTTCTGATCATACAGGGCCTGGAGAATCTCAATGCCCCGGTCAGCCCACTTCTCCTCCTGCAGAACGCCAAGGCGGCAGGCCTTTAAAATGCTGCAGGCAACCATTGCGCTTCCTGAGGTTTCCAGATAATTGCCCTCCACCTCCGGCAGTGCAATCAGCTGATAGAACAGTTTGGATTCCTTGTCCTGGTATTCCATCACGCCGTTCAGCGCTTCCTTAAACCACTCCGCGTACTGCTTGTGCTGCTCGAATATCTCTTCGTTGGACAGCTCGTACAGATCGATCAGCGCCATCAGGTGCCAGCCGATGGAGCGCAGCCAGAAGTTGTGAGACAGGCCGGTCTCCTTATCCGCCCAGATCATCACCTTCTTCTCATCGTAGGCATGGTAATGCAGATGATCCTTTTTGCTGTACATCAGCTCGTGCACATGGCTCATCTGAGAGAAAATGTCTCCGCTGTTTTCATTATTGTTGTACTTCACCTCGTGCTCCAGATAGAACGGAAGAGCCATGTACAGACCGTCCAGCCAGATCTGGTACGGGTAAATCGTCTTATGCCAGAAATTGCCGGTGGAGGTTCTGGGATGACGGTGCAGCATGTCCATCAGCGTCTCGATAGCCTTCTTAAAGCGCTCCTCGCCGGTCTGCTCATACAGATAGTAAAGGATCTTTCCGGAATTGATCTTGTCCAGATTCAGCTCATTGACATCCAGATACTTAATCGTACCGTCCTCCGCAATGTGATGATCCATAAACTCTGTGATGCAGTTTCTGTAAAACTCATCTCCGGTCACCTCATAAAGCCACCGGGCGCCCATCAGGGTCACTCCGGCCTCATAGTTCCAGAGCGGCTTGCTGTTGGCCTGAGCAGCCTTAATCATATGGTCTCTGAAGCTGAACCGGGAATCAGCCAATTCCGCCTTCGGATCTGCCGACTTGACAAAGTGCACCAGGTAATCCCTGAAATACGGTTCAAATGCTTCCATTGTGTTATTCATCATCCTGTCCTCCTCATTTCTCATGGAAACGGGCATGCGTCACCCGATTGCAAGTCCCACACGCCCGTCCGATCTGTTACATTCTGCTGTTTTAATATAGCTTTAGTATGGATTCTCCATCTGGATGCGCTCGATCTCATCCGCAAGGTACTGAGCCATATCAGCGGTGGAATCGTGATCTGCGCTGATGTTCTCAAATACCTCATAATAAACGCCGGTGGAATCCTTTAACTCGGAGTTCTCGAAGTTCGGGTCGAAGGAGAAGTTCGCAACCTTCATCACCGCCTCGTTGGACTCGAAGATCAGTCCGCTTAACAGATCATTGTCAATCAGAATCTGCTTTGCTTTTTCATTTACAACAATACCGCGCTCCTGAGCAACCGGAACAACGCCCTCCGGATCGTTCATCAGGAAATCAAGCAGCAGAGCCGCCTCCGCCTTATGCTCAGAATTCTCGGTGATCGCATAGCACATGGAGATCTTCGTCAGGCCAGCCACGGTATCGCCGATGCCGCTGATGAAATCGCCCAGGACAAACTCCTGTCCCTCCTCCAGCGAATCCTTAAACTTCATGCATGCAGAATCCCACTCGTAGAAGCCTGCGTAGGTGCCGTTGGACCACTTGGAATTCTTCTCAAGAACCGTAGCGCCGTCGCCCAGCAGGGTCTCCAGCTTCGGCAGAACGTGCGCGTCCTCCAGGCTGCATATCCAGTCGAGGCCTTCCTTCACCTCATCCACAGTATAGTTCAGAGTACCGTCAACAACCCACTCCTTGCCGTACTTTGACTCCAGATAGTACAGCATAAGAAGCATACGCTCGTACTGATACATGGCCAGCGGATAGTAGTCGTCGCCCAGCGTCTCCTTAAATACGGTGCCTGCGTTCATCAGGTCATCGATGGTCTTCGGAGTTTCCAGACCAGCCTTCTCAAAGGTCGTCTTGTTCCAGTAGAAGCACTTTCCGGTTGCGCTGATCGGCACCGCCTGCAGCTTGTCCGCCACAACGCACTGATTCAGAATGTTCTCCGGAATACCGCTTACATCAATATCCAGCGCGTTGATATCAGCGAAAGCGGAGCCATCGGCAGAGAACTGATACAGCCAGTTCCAGTTGACCTGCATCAGGTCCGGAGCCGTGCCGCCGTTTAACTGGGTCGCGCACTTCTCTGTCCAGCCGTCCCACGCGCCGTACTCGCACTCAACCTTGATGTTCGGATACTTCGCCATGAAGGCTTCAACCGCCTTCTGGGTTGCCTCATGTCTGGAATCGCCGCCCCACCAGGAAAAGCGAAGCGTAACATCACCGTCGCTCAGTTCCGGAGCCGCCGTCTCCTTGCTGCCTGCATCCGCAGCCGGAGCCTGTGTCCCGCCGCCGCATGCGGCAAGAGATGTAACCATGGATGCTGCCAGCGCTGCCGAAACAACTTTTTTTACCATTTTCATTTGCGTTACCCCCTTAGGTTCGTTTTTGTTTGATAGCCTTATTATAGCATAGGTTTTTCTCTTGTCAATCTCTTTTTGTTTATTTTTTATGTATACAGTAGCTCTAATCGAATTATTTTATGCTTTTTAGCTTTTCATTGTTGATTTTTTTATGGTTATCGTTTATTATATTGTATATCTTCTGATTTTTAAAACTGTATACATACATATTATACAAGGAGTGTTCTATGAAAAAAGACCTGTTAAGACACAGCCCCTATCCGGTTACCCTGCAGTGCTGCTGTCAGTCTGCCGATGAGGTTCCGGAATTTGCCGGACTGTTAAACCTGCTTTCTGATTATGGATTTTATGGAATTGAACTGAACCTGCCTGATCTGAAGGCGCTCTCACCCAGTGATCTGAAGTCGCTTTTAGAGCCCCGCGGCCTTAAGCTGACCTACATCGCCACCGGCGCCTACGCAAAGGCCCACGACCTGTCCCTCTCTTCCCCGGATCCGATGGTCCGGCGCAGAAGCATCGAGGGCTGCAAGGAGAATATCCGCTATGCCGCGGAATTTGGAGCCGGCGTCATCATCGGATTCTTAAAAAACAGCGATCCCAGCACCGACCGGAACAGCGCCGCCGAATGGCTGGAGGAATCCCTGTCGCAGATCGATCAGTTTGCCGCCGCATATCAGGTTCCCCTCCTTCTGGAGGCCACGAACCGCTATGAGTCCTGCGTGGCCAATTCCCTGGACGATACCGCGCAGATCAAAAACCAGGTGAACGGCTCCATGATCTCCATTCTGCCGGATACCTACCATATGAACATTGAGGAAGCGCGGCCGTTCGACGCCCTCTACCGTTACCAGGACAGCATCCGCAACATCCATCTGTCCGACAACAACCGGTTTTTCCCCGGTCTCGGATGCATCGCCTTTGAATCCTACTTAAAGGAGCTGAACACCCTCCACTACCAGGGCACGCTGGGCATCGAAGGAATTTTGAAATACAGTATGGCAAAGGATCTGGAGCTGTCCGCTCTGTATCTGTCCAGGATTCTGACCCCTCAGTATATGATGATTTAAACCCTTTTTATCCTTCTGAACGGCTGTCTTCTTGCCCGGCTTTGCCGGACAAGAAGCATCGGAGGTTTCTCCGATGTGAAAATAAGGTTTAAAATGCGCTTTCAAGCAAGCTTGACGCTCATTTTAAACCTTATTTTCCCGCCGTTATGAACAGTTTTAGTGAAATCTGATTTTCTTGGCGTTTTCTACAAATTCCCGGTTGGTCTTCGTCTTGGCGAACAGATCCAGAATCCGCTCTACCGACTCCTCCGGCTTCATGGTATTGGTCGCCTTGCGGATGATATCCACCGCCTCCGACTCTTCTTTTGTAAGGAGAAGATCGTCCCGCCGCGTGCCGGATTTCAGAATGTCGATGGCCGGGAATATCCGCTTCTCTGAAAGCTTTCTGTCCAGCACAAGCTCCATGTTGCCGGTGCCCTTGAATTCCTCATAGATCACATCGTCCATACGGCTTCCGGTGTCCACCAGAGCCGTGGCAAGAATCGTCAGGCTTCCGCCCTCACGCATATTTCTCGCCGCGCCGAAGAAGCGCTTGGGCATGTGAAGGGCCGCCGGGTCAAGACCGCCGGATAAGGTGCGTCCGCTGGGCGGCACCACCAGGTTATAGGCTCTCGCGAGACGTGTGATGCTGTCCAGCAGAATGATCACGTCGCGTCCGTGCTCCACCAGGCGCTTCGCCCGCTCCACCACCATCTCCGACACTCTCTTGTGCCGCTCCGGCAGCTCGTCAAAGGTGGAGTAAATCACCTCCACGTTCTTTCCCACAACAGACTCCTTGATGTCCGTAACCTCCTCCGGACGCTCATCGATCAGAAGAATGATCAGATGCATATCCGGATGATTGGTCGTGACAGCCTGAGCCACCTGCTTCATCAGCGTGGTTTTTCCTGCCTTGGGCGGGGATACGATCATACCTCGCTGGCCCTTGCCCACCGGGGCCAGAAGATCCAGCACCCGCATGGCCGTCGTGCTTCTTCCGGGAACCTCCATGTGCAGGCGCTCATTGGGGAAGATGGGGGTCAGATTCTCAAAATTCGGTCTCCGCTCCACCACGCTGATCGGATAGCCGTTGACGCTGCGGATATACAGCAGCGCGGCAAACTTCTCCGCAGCTGTCTTCACCCGCCTGTTGCCGATGATGATATCTCCCGTCTTCAGGTTGAACCGGCGGATCTGGGACGGGGCCACGTACACATCGTTGTCTCCGGGCAGAAAATTCTCACAGCGGATAAATCCGAAGCCGTCCGGCATAACCTCAAGAATACCGTTGGCCTCAATGCCGCTGTCAAGCTCCGCCACCTCCTGGGCCGTCAGCGTCTCTGTCTGACGGGACGACTGGCGGGGCGTCCGCTCCATCCTGTAATCGCTTCTTGCGTCCGCTCTCGCATCTCTTGCGTCGCTTCTTGCATCGCTGCGGTAATCGCCCTTTCCCTCGCCTCTCGCATCTCCCTTATACTCCTGCCGTCCCTCGCCGCGGAAGTCTCCTCTCGGCTCGTGCCGGGACTCTGCCCTGGCCTCCTGCCGGGCATCCGGTCTGATGTCCTGCCTTGTTTCCTGTCTGGCGTCCTGCCTTGACTCCTGTCTGACATCCGGGTGGAAATCCGTCCTGGCTTCCGCGCTCCTTGTCTGCGGCGGCGCCACTGCCGTCTTAATAATCTCCTCCTGCTCTGCCAGACGGCAGAGCTGGTCAATCAGATCCGCCTTGCGCATGGCTCCGGCGCCCTTAATTCCCTGGGCCTTTGCCAGCTCCTTTAACTGGACCAGCGGTAATGTCTGTAATTTTTCTCGCATATAATCGCTCCATTCCTGATAAATAACTATATTAATTTAATTTGTTTTTCGCATCAGCTGCTTTTATCTTTGCTTGTCCTGTCGGGGTAAATGAAAAGATAATGAAGATTCCTGCCAGAGGATCATCCTGGATATATAGGGGGAAGCTGCCCGCAGGCATTCCCCCTGTCACTCTTGTATTATAAAACGATTCTTCCAAAAAGGAAAGTACTTTTTATATTTTCATGATTCCCGCAGAAAATCCAGTCTTTCCCGGATCTTCCGCTCATATCCCATATCCGTGGGCTGATAAAACCGCTGCCCCTCCATGCCGTCCGGCAGATACTGCTGCTTCACGTAATGGTTCGGATAATCATGGGCGTACTTGTATCCCGTTCCGTGTCCCAGCTTCCCGGCGCCGCGGTAATGGGCGTCCTGAAGATGAGCCGGCACCGGCATGTTCCGCTGATTCTTCACCGCCTCCATGGCCGCGAACACCGCATTGCAGGCCGCGTTGCTCTTAGGCGCCGACGCCACGTAGGTCACTGCCTGAGACAGTATAATCTGCGCCTCCGGCAGTCCGATCCGCTCTGCTGCCTGAGCCGCGCTGACCGCCACGCACAGCGCCTGGGGGTCTGCGTTTCCCACATCCTCCGCGGCGCAGATCATGATCCTGCGGGCAATGAACTTGATATCCTCTCCTGCGTAAAGCATCCTGGCCAGATAGTAAACCGCCGCGTCCGGATCCGATCCGCGCATGCTCTTGATAAAGGCGGAAATGGTGTCGTAATGGCTGTCCCCATCCTTATCATACCGGACTGCCCGCTTCTGAATGCACTCCTGCGCCACGGCCAGCGTGATATGAATCAGCCCGTCCTCCGAACGCCCGGTGGTCAGAACTCCCAGCTCCAGGGCATTTAAGGCCGCCCTGGCATCGCCGCCGGACACATCCGCCAGAAAATCCGCCGCGTCCCCGGAAAGCTCCGCGCGGTAACTGCCCATCCCCTTCACAGGATCCTGCACCGCCCGGAACAAAAGCTCCTTAACATCCTCTGGTTCCAGGGCCTTCAGCTCGAAAATCCGGGAACGGGACAAAAGTGCGCCGTTCACCTCAAAATACGGATTCTCCGTAGTCGCGCCGATCAGAATCAGGGTGCCGTCCTCCACATAGGGCAGCAGATAATCCTGCTGGCTCTTGTTAAACCGGTGAATCTCGTCCACAAACAGGATGGTCTTCCTGCCGTACATGCCCAGGGCGTCCTTCGCCTCCTTCACCACCTCTTCCATATCCTTCTTGCCGGCTACGGTGGCGTTGATCTGGCGGAAGCTGGCCTTTGTCGTGTTGGCGATCACCCTGGCCAGAGTCGTCTTGCCGGTGCCCGGCGGACCGTAGAAAATCAGGGATCCCAGCTGATCCGCCTGAATCGCCCGGTACAGCAGCTTGTCTCTGCCGATAATGTGCTTCTGCCCCACCACCTCATCCAGCGTGGCCGGGCGCATCCGCGAAGCCAGCGGAGATTCCTTCTCCTGAGCCGTGCTCCGCATGTAATCAAATAAATCCATGGAAAATGCCTCGTTTTCATTGCTGTCATTGTCTTCTGATGGTAACAGTATAGCCCTTTGCTTCCTCTTAGTCAATGAGCAGCTCGTCAACCGCGGCAAACTGCCAGCCCCTGGCCTGCAGCTCATCGATCAGAAGAAGAGCTGCCTCCACCGAAGCATCAAAAATATCATGCATCAAAATCACATCTCCGTCCTCCGCCGTCTCCTCCACACGCCGGACGATGGCGTCCCTGTCTCTCAGCCTCCAGTCCAGGGAATCTACAGACCAGAACACCGGAACCAGATCCAGGCAGTTTTCCAGCTCCTCATTCCAGGCTCCATAGGGCGGACGCAGGTATTCGGGGCGCCGTCCGGTAATCCCGCTTATGAGCCGCTGGGTTCGTTCCACCCCCTTAAGCGCCGCCTCCATTCCCGCCTCCGTCAGCTGAATATGGCTGTAGCCGTGGTTGCCGATCAGATGCCCCTCCTGCTGCATGCGCCTTACCAGATCCTCGTTTCCGGCAATATTCTGCCCCATAAGAAAGAAGGAAGCGCGGACGTTCCGCTCCTTTAAGCCGTCCAGCAAAGCGGCCGTATACACTCCGTGGGGGCCGTCGTCAAAGGTCAGGGCAATGGTTTTTCCGGCGCCGGAAAGCTCCGGAGCAGACGCCGGAAAGGAATCTCCGCAGAGCGCAGACATGATTCCTCCCAAAATCCCCAGAGCTGCTGCGTCCAGCAGCACCACAAAAAGAAGCAGACGGCGCTGCCCCGTGAATATCCTTCGTGCCCCCGGTTTCACATGTCGGTTCATACTGCGCCGCCTGCCTGACTGCTCTCCCAATAATATATACGAAAAACGCTGCGTTTTATTCCAGCGTTTTTTACTGCTCTATCATTTCCCCCAGCTCAATTTCATGAAGCCGGATCAGATCCTTTACCAGGTACTTTCCATGCTTCTTTTCCACGATCCCTTTTTCCATCAGAAGGAGCATGGTATTGTTGGCCGTCACCCGGCTGGTATTGGCTATGGAGGCCATTTCCGCACAGGTAAAGCGCAGGTTCAGATAAATCCCCTCCTCCGTTTCCATCCCGTAGTTCTCGCAAAGACAGATCAGGAGACTTGCGATGCGCTGAGATGATTTGTTGAAGGAAAGCATGGACACCTGGTAAATCAGCATGCGGTTTTTCCGCGATCCATACCGCAGCAGATGGCTGGCCAGCGTCTGATTCGTCTGAAACTGCCGCATCAGCTCCATGCGGGGGATGCAGTAAACCTCCGACTCCATAATCGCCGTTGCCGTCATGGAATGGTCGCAGCCGAGAATACAGTCGGTCTCCCCTATCATCGCTCCCGGACACGCAATGTAAACATGCTTCTGGAATCCGCTTTCATGAATCATACGGACACAGAACCGGCCGCCTGCTACAATATATACGGCTGTGCTCTCCTTTCCCGGCCAGAAAATATCCTGATCTGCATGAATCCGCCTCCGCGGAGCGTCCTTAATCAGATCTCCCCAGAACTTCACGTCCAGGGACACCCACGGTGATTCCAGATTGCCCAGTACACTGTCATATATTCTTGACACGCTGTCTCCTCCTCTGTAGTCTTGATGCGCTGTCCCAAACAGCTGCAAAATATGTGTAGTGTAAAATGTAATCTATTTAACAGCCATGTTCCCGTCATCATGATACAATACTCTGCAGATACCCCGCAGCTGTTTCATGATATCAGGAGGACACAGCCATGACGATTCCATACGGTTATCCATTCTATGGACAGGAAATCGGAATTCTTGTTTTTAACGGAGGCTCGCCCCGTATTCCGGGCGACGCCGGCCACGCAGCCACCTTCGCCTATCCGGTCTGCTATCAGCTGGTAAACGGCAGCTTTATGGATCTGACAGACGGATCGGAAGCCATCCGACAGGAGCTTCTGCGGGCCGCCGTCCGCTTAAAGCAGCAGGGCGTACGCGGCATCGTGGCGGACTGCGGACTGATGTCCCTCTATCAGAAGGATATTGCCGCCGCCACCGGACTCCCCTTTGTGGGCGCGTCCCTCTGCCAGCTGCCCATGATCTGGCAGATGACCGGCTGTCAGGGCGTAATCGGCATCATCACCGGCCACTCCGGATTTCTCAGGGAAGCCCACCTCAAGGGCTCCGGCTGGAACGAAGACATCCACATTGCTATCGAAGGCATGGAGCGCCAGCCGCATTTTTCAGAAATCGTCATCCATGGCGGTCGCAGCCTTGACCCTCAAAAGCTTATGGAGGAAACAGCAGCCGCCGCCTTAAACCTGAAGCGCAGCAACCCGGATCTGACCGCCATTGTACTGGAATGCAGCAACCTGGCAACCTACTCCAGAGCCGTGGCGCAGGCTGTCCGGCTGCCGGTTTTTGACACCATTTCCGCCGCGAACCTGCTGCAGTACAGTATCAGCCCTCCGGAGTATCCATACTGATCTTCATATTTATACTGTTGCCCATACCCAAAGGAGATGCCCCCTGTCAGCGGCACCTCCTTTGGCTTATTTTACGACCAGCTTTCCATTATGTATGACCTTAATATTTTCCTGCCTGCATAAAATCCGCACGTCCTCCAGCACATTCCCTTCCACAATCAGGATATCTGCCGTCTTTCCGGCAGCCAGCACCCCAATATCATCCTGGCGCAGCCCCTCCGCCGCTACGCTGGTTCCCGCCTTGATGGCGTCCATCGGCGTAAATCCGCCGTCCCGGACAAACCGCCAGATTTCCTCTGCATTGCAGCCATGGAAATTGTACGGAGTTCCCGCATCTGTTCCCAGCATGAATTTCACGCCCGCCTTATACGCCTTTTTCAATCCGGTATAATGGGCTGTCGCAAAATATCGGATTTTCTCAACCACATAGCCGGGAATACCCGCTTCCGGCGGCTGCTCCATTGTGCGGAAGGCGCAAAGCGTCGAGCTGATATAATGTCCGCCTCTTAAAGCCATCTCAATTCCCTCGTCATCAAGGAAGCTGGCGTGCTCAATGGTTCTCACCCCGGCCCGCATGGCATTTTTGATGCCCTCTGCCCCAATACAATGAGCCGCGGTCAGAACATTTCTTGTTTCTGCCACCTCTACCGCCGCCCGCATTTCCTCCACAGTCATCTGCGATGCAGTTCCCGGCCCCGGTGAATTTCCTCCGCCTGTAGACATCAGCTTGATGCAGTCCGCATTATTCTTCAGCCGCGCTCTGGCCGCCCGGCGCACCTCCTCCACGCCATCGCAGGTCTCCCCGATGGTGTCCAGCTTCACATCGCCCGGAACGAAATCCCCGTGTCCTCCCGTGATGGAAATACATTTTCCCGAGCTCAGGATCCGCGGCCCCTCGATCAGGCCCTCATTGACGGCCCGCTTTACGGCAAAATCCGCGCTGGCCTTGTCGCCCAGAGAACGTATGGTGGTAAAACCGGCTCTTAAATCCCGCAAAGCCATCTGGGACGCCTTGATTGCCGTATATGTGGCCGAATCTGTCAAAAAATCATTTACACTGGAGCCCTTGCCGTACATGGTCAGATGCACATGCGCATCGATCAGCCCGGGCATAATGGTTTTTCCTGATACGTCCTCTGTCTCCGCTCCCGGATATCGGTTCACCGCCTCCTGAGAATAAGGTCCTGCGTATAAGATTGTTTTTCCCTCCCAGGCGATCATCCCGTCAGAAATACTATCGTCTGAAACTCCATCGATCAGCTGCCCATGTACATATAATTTAACCATATCGTTCCTCCTCGTCATACTATGGAAAGGAACACATCCCTGCCATCCCGCTGTTCATAAACACGTCTTCCCATTTTATAAACCATCCGCACCCGCTTAAAGGCATCCAGATCCTGCTTCGGATCTCCCTCAACAAAGGTCAGATCGGCCCATTTTCCCGCCTCTATGCTGCCTGTTTTGTCAAAAGCCTGAAATGCCTTCGCCGGCGACGAGGTGGCAGAAATAATAATGTCATCCACATTCATTCCCAGCTGATTCATCATCCGGAACTCGCTGGCAATATCATCCTGAAAATTAAAGGGCGTGCCGGCGTCCGTGCCGGCCAGAATCTTCACCCCCGCCTTGTACGCCTCCGTGAAGCCGGAGAAATGCGTCTCCGCCTGAATTTTGCACTTATCCACCACATACTGCGGAATCTCTGCATCCGTGCCCCTCTCAATCACATACCAAAGCCCCATCAGAGTCGGGCAGAACCAGGTTCCCTGAGAAACCATCCTGTCGATCTGCTCACCGTCCAGGGTAACGCCATGTTCAATGCAGTCGACTCCCGCCCGCAGACAGTTCATGACGCCTTCCTTTCCCTGCGCATGGGCTGCCGCAGAAATACCTGCATGATGAGCCTCCTCCGTAATTGCCAGGATCTCCTCATAGTTCAGCTGGGGCACTCCGGCTTTCATACCGCGGGACTGGCCGCCGCCCGTTGCCATAATCTTCAAAAGATCCGCCCCTCTTTTGATCTGGCCTCTGGCAGCCTTTCTCGCCTCATCCGCTCCGTCCACCTCAATGCCGAAATCCGCCCCGTGTCCGCCTGTCATGCACAACACTCTTCCCGATGCATAAATATGCGGCCCAAGAATCACTCCGCCCCGGATGGCCTCCCGCAGCTTTATGGATACGTCAAACGCCGTTCCCATATCACGGACTCCCGTCAGACCGCTTTTTAAACAGCGCAGGCTGTTTCGCACAGCGCTGGCCGTCACCGCTGCCTCCGTGTTGTCCCTGGCGATCTGCGCCTGCATATTGGGAAGTCCATCCAAAGCAATATGAGAATGACTCTGTATCCATCCCGGCGTACAGGCAAGGCCCGTTCCATCTATGATGCAGTCCGCAGGCAGAGCCTGCGCCTCTCTGCCCGCCGCCGCAATCCGCTCTCCGTCAATCAGCAGCGAAGCTGCCTCCATTCTCGTTCCCAGGCCATCATACAGAATCAAATTGTCAAACCGTGTTGTCATAATTCCTCCATATATCATTTGCTACTTTAAGTAAACAGATGCTCCGGGCCCCAGGGGAATTCCCAGCGTAATCCACAAAATAATAAACAAAGACCAGAATACAAAGAACGCCAGCGAATAGGGAAGCAGACAGGACATCAGGCTTCCAATTCCTGCTTTCTTGTCATATTTCTCTGCCAGGCCTACCAGCATGGCAAAATAGGCAAACATCGGCGTAATCGGGTTTGTAATGGAATCTCCGATTCTGTATAAAACCTGAGTAAAGGACGGATCATAGCCCAAAAGCATAAACATGGGCACAAACACCGGCGCCAGAAAAGCCCACTTCGCACTGGCTGATGCCACCAGAATATTAATCAGGGAGCAGAGCAGAATAAACAAAATAATCAGCGGAATTCCCGTCAGCCCGATGCCGCCTAAAAAGTCGGCGCCCCTGATTGCAATATAGGTGCCAATGCAGCTCTTGTTAAAGTAAGCGATCATCTGTGCCGCCACAATACAAAACGTCACATAGCCGGACATGCTGCTGACAGCAGCCACCAGCCCCTTTACCAGATCCTTATCATTCTTATACAGCCCTGTTGCAAAGGCATAGACCGAGGACGGCACAAAAAACATCAGCATGATAATCGGCACGATTCCCTGAATCAGCCCGCCCGCGTACCCTAAAAGAGAACCGGTTTCATCGCGCATGGGAGAATCTGCCGGAATACACATAGCAGCCAGAACTGCCGTCAGCACCAGAAATGCGATTCCCGCCGCCCGAAGCCCGCGCTTCTCCATGGCCGTAATTTCTGTGCTGTTTTGCTCCATCACACCATGGTAAGCGCCCACACGGGCCTCCACAAATAATTTATTGACCACCGTTCCCACGATTGTCAGAAAAACGGCGGATGCCGCCATGAAATACCAGTTGCACATAATATTTGCCTGATATTCCGGATTTATAAACTGAGCCGCAGGCCCGGTATATCCAATCAGAAGCGCATCCGTGGAGCCCACCAGGAAATTGGCAGAAAAGCCGCCTGCCACACCGGCATAGCACAGCGCCATTCCGGCAATGGGATTCTTCCCCAGCGACATAAAAACCAGCGCTCCAATCATAGGCATAATCAGAAAACCCGCGTCTCCGGCTATGTTGGAATTGACGCTGATCAGCAGCAGCAGCGGAATAATCAGCTTCTCCGGCGCTCTCAGCACGGACACGCGCATCAGCGCAGACGCCAGTCCCGTAGATTCAAACAAACCCACTCCTAATACTACCACAAGACCAAGGATTAATGTTGGAAAATTTGCAATATTTGATGTAAAACTGGAAAGCATCCACACAAAATTCTGAAAAGTCATCAGACTTGTAATCGTCACATCCTCGCCTGTTGCCGGATTAACCACGCTGGCGCCGTTAAACAAGGCAGAACAAACAACAATAATCAGACAGATACACACAAACAATGTGATCGGATCACACATTCTGTTTCCAGCTCGCTCCACAGTATTTAAAAACCGGGTGAAAATATCCTGCTTTTTCTTTTGCTGTTCCATGTTTTGTCCTCCTGCTTTCGCGATTCATAATGGCTTCCCGGTATACAGCATAGTCACATGGGGCACTCCCGAAATATCAAAAACATCCGAGGTCCGCTCAAACCCCAGCTCCCGGTAAAAATCTTCCAGATATGCCATGGCTGAGATACGCACCTGGCGGCAGCTGCTGTCCTTCAGCAGGATTTCTATCCCCCGACGGACCAGCTCGCTTCCAAGCCCCTTTCCCCTTGCTTTTTCCTTTACGCTCAGACGTCCGAAGCAGTGCTCCTCATAACCGTCATAATGAACCCCCGCCGGAAGCAGACGCACGTAGCCCTCAATTTCCCCCGCCGCATTCCGGTACAAAAGATGCAGGGCTTTCTGGTCAAATCCATCCAGATCCCGGTAAATATCGTGCCTTCCCAGAATAAATATCTCCTGGCGGTGACCCAGAATATCATACAGAAGCTGCTTATCCAGCTCTTCAAATGTATAGCACTCAAACTCCATTTCAGGTTTCCTCCTTCTCCTGTGCTGCCCCATTTCTGCCATAAGCCAAGCCAGTCTGCTCCGGAATTTCCCAAAAGCAGCCAGCTTGGCTATCTGTCATCCTGTCAGATCGTTAAGACCGTTTCTCCTTATCCACAAATGTCCGCCCCCATCCGCTGAGGATAGAAAACAGCATGACAATGCCGAGTCCTATGCCGTGGAAGGAGAATAACACAACCATATTCATGCTGAAATTCACCGGCGCACCTGAACCGGCCGCAAAGGTATAGGCAAGCATCGGAGCAAAGCCATACGGAATCAGGCACATGGCCACACAGGATACCGCGTCCAGAATATTGGCGCTGCGGTCCGGCGTAATGCCGTGCTTTTCCGTCAGCAGATGTCTGGCAAGCGGTCCTTCCATCAGAATGACCACAGAATTGCAGACCGTCAGAATATTCAGGATAATATCCGCCGCCGCAATCACCAGCTCCGCTTTCTTCGGCGTATCGGTGAAGCCAGACACCTTGTCCAGCAGCACCTGGAACACGCCTCCGACCTCCAGAAGATGAACCAGCGCCATCAAAAGCATTGCGAACACCACCGTGTCCATCATTCCGTTAATTCCGTCCACCAGCGTTCCACTGACCGTAAAGCTGTCCATATTAATCACAAGGACATCCGCTATGTTCAGCTGCCCGCTGACAATTCCGATCACCAGTCCGACCACCGACGCGGTAGTCAGCGCCGACAGCATATGATTCCCACGAACCATCATAAAAATCAGCAGGGCCGGAACAGCCAGCATAATCAGTCCGTTTGGCGAGGTCTCCACAACCGCCGTGCCGCCGGACGGCCCGGAGTAGAAAAGAAAGCCTGTAACAACAAACAGCACTGCCGCAATAGCCGCTCCTGCAAAGGCATATTTCAGACGGGATCTTACCACCACCGGAACCGCCACATCCTGCGTGTACGCAGAGGCAATCGTCGTATCGGAAACCGGCGCAATGTTATCGCCGAAATACGCGGCGCTGACAATGGCGCCCAGCATCAGCGGCGGGTATGCTCCCAGAGCGACGCCAACAGGATACAGAACCGGAGCCAGGCTCATAACCGTGCCCAGCGCCGTGCCTGTCGCCGTGGATAAAAGACTTCCGCACAGGAAGGTGATTAGCGGAAACAGCGCCCCGCTCACACCTATCCGGCTGCAGAGCCAGGTAAGGCCTTCCACCAGTCCGGTGGTTTTCATAATATTTGCCACAATTCCCGCAAAGAACAGAACCACAACGATCATAATTACCGTAGGATTCGCAATTCCCGCGATCAGCGCATCCGCGCATTTCGCCCTGTCCTTCGCCAGCACCAGTGCCGAAAAAATACCGGCCAGGGCTGGCACCCAGAAGGCCATGGGCAAGGCCCGGCCTCCAACAGAAAGTATCAGGATTCCGCCCAGCATAATGATAAACGGAACCAGCAGCCCAAACATTCCTCCCCGGAATTCCAGCTTCTCCTCTTTTATGTTATCTGCCATACCGCGTACTTCTTACTTTCCATAATCCGGTTCGCGTCCCACCAGAGCGATAATATCCTTCATGCCCTGGATCATTGCATCAATATCCTCCTTCACGTTATACCACTGGCAGGAAATACGGAAGCCTCCCACGCTGTCAGTAAAGCGCTGCGCCACGAAGATTCTCTTTGCGTGCAGCTCGCGCATGATCATCCGGTCAAACTCCGGATCCTTGTACAGGCGGGCTATAATAATGCCGGCGCGGCGCTGGGGATCCCGGTGGGTTATCACGGTTCCGCCAATAGACTCGATCTGGTCCATGCAGTACTCGCCCAGCTCCCATACATGCTCCTGAATATTCTCGATACCGATTTCATTTACCAGCCCCAGAGATTCTCCCAGAGCAATGGCTCCCGGATAGTTTGAGGTACCGCCGATCTCATATTTTCTGGCGGTATTTGGGAAGGTCCAGTCAAATACGGCCTGCGCGTCCACCTTCTCCCAGTATGCGCCCCATCCGCCTTCCGGAACGGTTGTGTTCAGATAGCCGCCGTAGCTCTGCTTAATCTTATCCAGCGCATCCTTATTTACGTACAAAATACCTGTTCCGTAGGGGCTGTTTCCCCATTTGTGGCCGCCGGCCACCATCAGGTCGATATGGCATTCCTTAGTGTCAATCTTTGTCACGCCCATCTGCTGCACCGCGTCAACCACAAACATAATATTGTTCTTCTGGCACCATGCGCCGATCTCCTTCAAATCACTGGCCCATCCATTGCACCATTCCACCGTGGACATTACCAGAATCTTCGTAGTCTCGTCTGCCAGCTTTGCAAAATCCTCCGCGCGGAACCGGTTGTCCGCGGTTTTGCAGACTCTGATGTCAATCTTTTTCTCCTTGCGCATCATGCACCAGGGCAGAGCCACCTGGATGAATTCCAGATTCGTTGTGATAATGCTGTCGCCATCCTTCAGATCAATTCCGCATGCAGCAATGTTCAGGCCATGGGAGGTGCTTTCCACCAGCGCAATCTCCTCCGGATCCGCATGGAACAGCTTCTGCGCCTCTTTGTAGGCCTTATCCCGCAGTGCGTCCATGGCAATATGATGAGCGGAGCTGTTCGCCTCATCCTGCCGTCCCGTCATCTCCGCAAAATCCTTCACCGCGTCAATCGCCCGGCGCGGAGCAAAGCTGACGCACGCCGCGTCCAGAAATGTCATTGTCTTCAATACCGGAAACTCTTTTTCCCGAATTGCCTTCCAATCAATGTTTGCCATAACGTAAATTTCCTCCTTTGCTGCTGCAATGATGTTCAACTGGTGATCCGTGGTACCTTCCGTGTCACTCCTTGTAGCCCCATCATACCGTATTCCATCTGTCCATGCTGTCAAACGCTTTACATTTTCCAGGAAAATTCACAAAAAAGAAAGTGCCTCCGCAACGAAATATGGAATATTTTCATTGCATCAGCACTTTCTTTTTAAAATGCTTTGTTCAATTTTACAGTTGCGCTGTTATGCCAGCACAGCATCGTATGCCTTGCTCATGCCATCCTTCTCAATCATATCATACCACTTCTGCACAACCGGAAGCATATCGGACAGATCCTGTCCCCAGTACTCGGTCTTCGCCAGAATGTCTGCCACGGAAGCGGTCTTCATGAACGCCATGATATCCTCGCTGTCGTTGGCCTCATCGGTGCGGTAGAAGGCGATCAGCGCTGCCAGGGAGAAGGTCAGGCCCTGCGGATAGGAACCGTTTGTCTCCTTGTACTCCAGAATGGTGGGCAGCACTCTTGCTTTAAACTTGGATACAGAGTTCAAAGCGATGGACAGCAGCAGGTGCTTGATGAACGGGTTGGCGAAACGCTCCAGAACCGCTGCGCCGAAAGCACGGTTGTCCTCGGTATCGCCGATAGTCGGGATAATCTCCTCAAAGATGCACTTCTTCAGCAGAGCGGATACCTTCTCGTCCTTTAAGCACTCACCTACGGTCTCCAGGCCGTACAGACGGGCTCCCAGCACCATGGAGGTATGAGCGCCGTTCAGGATACGAACCTTTCTCTTCTTATATGGATCTACATTGTCCGTCCACACTACGTTGAAGCCGGCCTTCTGTAAGGGAAGCTCGTCCTCATGCTGACCCTGGATTACCCACAGATGGAAGATCTCTGCGGTATCCATCATGTTGTCCTGCTCGCCGATGCGCTTGCAGAGCTCCTCGTGCTCGTCTCTCGGGAAGCCGGTTACAATACGGTCAACCAGCGTAGAGCAGAAGTCGTTCTCCTTCTCCATCCAGGTCTTGAAATCCTCGCCCAGGTTCCACAGATCCGCATACTGCTTACAGCACTTCAGCAGCTCCTCGCCGTTGTGGTCGATCAGCTCGCAGGACAGGATGATAAAGCCCTTCAGGCCCAGCTTGTATCTCTTGTACAGCAGCTGAGTCAGCTTGCCCGGGAAGGAATGAGCCGGAGCATCTTCAAACTTATTGTCTGCCTCAAAGCAGATGCCTGCCTCGGTGGTGTTGGAAACGATGAAGCGGAAATCCGGGTTCTCTGCCAGAGCCATATATGCTCCGTTGTCTGTGTAGGGATTTACGCATCTGGAAATCACGTCGATGTGGGTGTGCTCATCCACAACCTGGCCATCGCTGATACCTCTTAAGAACAGGTTGTACTGGCAGCCCTGCTTCTCCAGCATCTCGCACATGCCCTTCTCAATGGGCTGTACGATCACTACAGAACCGTCAAATAACTCTTTCTCTTTCAGCTTCTGGAAAAAATAATCCACGAAACCGCGCAGAAAACCGCCTTCTCCAAACTGAATTACTGTTTCTTTCTTGCTCATGACTGAACCCTCCGATTTTGATTGGTTTGTTTGTAAGTACTTACAATCCAGAATAAAACAAAAAATGCAAGGAACTTATGGATTTACTATACAACATTTCTTTCATGAATGCAATAGGTTTTCTCTGTTTTTTGTAAGCGTTTACAAAAAGCAGCTCCACTCCGCCGCAGCGCGATCCTGAGCGGGGCTTTTTTCTCACAGGACGCAGTTTCTTGTGCGACAAAAAGGCAGCTCATGAAATACATCATGAGCCGCCTCTCATCCAGTATGATCAGATAAACTGAATTATGCTACTACCTGTACGTTCACAGCCTGAGTACCACGGTTGCCCTCGGTGGTGTCAAAAGTTACCTTCTGGCCATCCTCCAGAGTCTTGTAGCCGTCAGCCACGATGCCGGAGAAATGTACGAACACTTCCTCGCCGGTTGCATCATTGGTGATGAAGCCGTATCCCTTCGTAGCGTTGAACCACTTAACTGTACCGTTATTCATTGTAGGTACCTCCCTTGATAATTTTTCGTATTTTCTCTGAATCAAAAAAATCACATATTTTTGTAATTCATGAAATGGTCTTCATGACTTACAAAAATATGTGAATCAAAAGCTCATATCAAAATACATCGTAAGTGTAGCACTGCTCCCGATTCCTGTCAAGCAGATTAGCAAAAAATTTGCGTATTTTTCGCGCTCGTGCGTCATTCCTGACAAATATCGACATGCTCCGCAGTATGGCAGACAAACTGCGCGCCGGTCCTCCTGCGGTGTGATGGGTGTGCAGCCGGCGGAAAGTGAAACCAGCTGCACACATATGCTTAAAATCCGATTTTTGGAATATTGTCTGTCTGATAAACGTATCCGCTGTCAGAGCGTTCAAACTCTCTGATATGCTCCTCCGTGGCAGGGATCATCCCGAGCTCTGTCACAGCAATCTCGTAGACCTGATTCAGGTCAGGAGTCTGGTAAACCGCGCACTCCATCATCATATTGCTGTCCTTCAAAGCCACAATCTCCCGCTCCAGTGCGGCAGCTCTGCTGATCCTGGTCTCCACCTCCGTGCGGAGCCGGATATACTGAAAGCAGGAAAGCACAGCGATAAAAATGGTAAGCACCAGCGCCGCCGCGTAAGGCAGCTCCCCGATAAAGGGCGGCCGCTCCCGTTCCAGATAAAGCGCGCCGGTCTTCCTGTCCCGCTTCATCACATACGGCTTCGTCCGAACCTTCTCCCGGCTGCGTACTGCACTGCCTGCTGCACTCATCCTGTGTCCTCCGCTTCTCCTGCGCTCCCCCCCATGGCGATCCAAGCCTGCATCGCCCCGGTCATCCACTTGTTCCTGTGATATATGGTCTGTCTCCACATCCTGCATCCCGGTATCCGGTAATCCAGGGCGGCAAGACGTCCGTCCTCCGTATACTCCTGCGCGGCGCTCTCCGGCGCCATGGTCAGTCCGGCTGCTTTGCCCCGGCCGCTCTGACGCGCCGCCATACGCAGGGCCAGATCCTGGTTCTGAACCCGAATCTGACGCGCTCCCCGCTGCTCCTTCAGCTTCTCCAGCTGCTGCTCATAAGGAAGGCGCTCATCTCCGCGGATCAACGGATACTCCAGAATCTCCTTCAGGCTGATCCCGTCTGCCCGCGCCAGCGGATGATCCGCCGCCGCATAAAACCGGATCTCCTCCGGAATATCCGTGCCGGCATGAACCAAATCCGCATCCGAAACCGGGTAATCCAGAGTCACCATCAAATCAATCTCGTTATGCCGGAGCTTGTCCGCCAAAATCCGGCTGTCTGTCTCCGTCAGAATCTCCAGCTCCACCCCCGGATTGTTCTGCAGATACCGGTTGCTGCTGGCCGCCAGTCCGTCTCCCGCCAGCGCCTCCAAAATCCCGACCCGCAGAGAGCCGCAAACCTCCCGGGATGTCTCCTTCCCCACCAGCAATGCTTCCTGGGACATCCGGATAATCGGCACCGCATAGGTCAGCAGGTTCTGCCCCGCCTGGGTAATGCGGATCTGCCTGCCTACCCGCTCATACAGCGGAACTCCCAGCTCCTGCTCCAGCTGCTGCATCTGCATCGTCACAGTGGACTGCGCATACCCCAGCTGCTTCGCCGCCCTGGAAAGGCTCTGGGACTCGGCAACCTTCGTAAATGTTGTCAGATTTCTTATCTCCATACTTCATGTTCTTATTTATCATATTTTTTGAAGTTATTTTTATTTAGTTCAATATTTTCGATGTTTTAATTGTACTCTATCAGAATGGGAATTGCAAGGGGAAAATAGGGAATTTTTCTGGGATATAAAAAGAATCCTGCCACGCAGGATTCTCCGCCTGATATGAAAAAAAAGAGACAAATCCCGGGATCCAAGCCGTAAAAAGCCTGAATCTCCAGAATTTGTCTCTTATCATGCAGCCTCTGGCTGCTGTTAAAGCATGAAATCTGTCATTTCTTCTTTCTCTGCTGCATCAGCTTCATAATTCCGACCATAATCTGCTTATCCGTCTGCGGCAGAGCCTCCCATTCCAGCATGGGAAAGTCTTTCAGATTCTGTGAGCCCTTCTCAGACTCAAGCATCTGAAAGAAATCTGACAGCCGAAGCCCAAATACCGAACAAATCCGTTCTAAATTGGCTACGCTGATCACACTTCTTTTGTTGAACATCGTTGTCAGGGTGGATTGATTTATATCACTGGCAATCGACAGTTTGTACCTTGTCAGGCCCCGAAGCGCCATCAATTCCTCAATTTTTCTGAGAATCTGCTCATTATCCATTCTGTCATCTCCTCATCTGTAGTATAAGCTTATTCTAGGTGATTTTCAGACAGTCGAACAGATTTATTTTTTTGACATATTATGACGGCTTATTGACATATATTCCCTTTTCCGGGAAAAGGAACCTGAAACGCTCTCCTTCCAAACTGTTATTGTCTGATTGCGCTTATCATAGCACGGGAGCAAAAAGGGTGTACAGGGGCAGGCGGAGGATTTTAGAAAGATTTTAGAATTGAAAAAGAGATCGTTTCAAGTTGGACCTGTTGACAAACTCTTATTTCCAGGATTATTTCTGCATATTTTTTTGAAATGCCATAAAAAAGCTGGTAAACTCAGTTATTTACACCACTTTTACCAGCCTTTTTAGATTTAATGTCATTACTGATAAGAGGCATTCTTCCATCGCTTTCTGAAGACCTCTTTTCTGAATTTTATTTAATTTATGTTCTCGTTTTAAAACTGCGAATGTACCTTCCGCCCATATCCTCCTAAGCCGTATGACCCTCAAATAATCACTAGTTCCTACTTCCTTGTTATTTTGATAAAAAGGGGGATAATAAGCACTTGCATTGATCCTGACTGTACCGAGATCCGTGGCACAAGTGATCAGCCCCCTTTCAAGTAGACAAGCGAAATATCTAAAATAAATTCTCAATTGCAAATTTAAAATCACCCCTTGTGTGAAATCAAATCTTACAACTCATTATTCCTCCAATAGTGGAGTTTAATCTTTCCGAATAATCCCTTATAATACTTTTCATAAATATGGCT
>JAUNGW010000182.1 GCA_030524245.1 Eubacteriales bacterium | reverse complement strand
ATCAAGGTTTTTATTAGATTTACACAATAAAAAACAGGTAGTTTTTGACACTACCATTAATATCCAGGAGAACACATTATGAAAAGAATGAAAAAATGGATGACATATGGACTGACCCTGTTGTTTGTACTGGCAATGCCTATATTGACATATGCAAGCGCCAGAGGTGTTACGAGAGGGCAGCTGATTTCAACTGCATTTATTACGGCGACTGATGAAGGCAATGGAACGGTTGGGGTTTCCGCAGAGCTGTACTGTCATGAGGGAATGAGAAAGATAAAAATTAGTCTTGCATTGCAGCAGTGGGAGAATAACCGCTGGAAAACAGTGGACACACAGGATTTTGAATGGCTCGCCGAGGACTATCCGGATGAGGATTTATTCATGGCGTTAGTATCTTATGAAGTGCCAAGACAGAAGCGCGCGGCAAATTATCGTGTGCGCGGTGATTTTTATGCATATGCAAAGGGTTCATCTGCGAGTGAAAGCAAAACAGCCTATACCTCTGACCTGTTTATAGAATAACCCCCTCATGCGGCAAAATCACAATCTTTTGTGTATTAATGAGAATCTTTTTGCAAAAACTAAAGAAACGTGATATGATATAACCCAGTGGGCCGGTGGGTCAGTTTGCGGTTCACTGGAATATAAGAATTTTATTCTCACAGTCAAAAGGAGGAATTACTATGCAGAAGTATGTTTGTGGACCATGCGGTTATGTTTATGATCCGGAGGTTGGTGATCCGGATAACGGGATTGCACCGGGAACGGCTTTTGAGGATCTTCCCGATGATTGGGTATGCCCGATCTGCGGAATGGGAAAGGAAGTTTTTGAGCCTGTAGAAGAATAAAGCGCCGACGCGTTTTGCCCGGCTTTGCGGGACAAAAAGATGCGCACGTTCTGAACAGTTATTATAAGGTCTCATAGGTGCGATACGGCAGAGAAGCAGCTCCATGGAAGCAATATTGTGGAGGAAAGGGCTTCTCTGCCGTTTTTCTTTTATAAAGAAGCAGTTGTGCGGCGGATTCTTTTTATGAAATTGGGAAGATGCTATTGAAGCAGCGCCCGATTTTGTTTATACTAGGGGAGATGAAGGCGGAAAAAGACAAAACCACAGAGAAAGCAGAGGAAGATACGATGTTGGGAATTATTGGAGCAATGGCGGAGGAAGTGGAGCAGTTAAAGGCGGAGATGAAGGACGTCAGGATTACCTCCGTGGCCGGGATGGATTTTTATGAGGGAACTCTTGGTGGAAAGCCGGTGGTTGTGGTTCGTTCCGGGATTGGCAAGGTGAACGGAGCGATTTGCGTGCAGATTCTGGCGGATCGATATAAAGTGGATGGGATTGTGAATACCGGCATTGCAGGCTCTCTGATGGCAGAAATTAATATTGGGGATATGGTGCTGTCTGTGGATGCGGTGCAGCACGATGTGGATGCTACGGTATTTGGTTATCCGGAGGGGCAGATTCCGCAGCTGGATGTGTTCGCGTTTCCGGCAGACGCACGGCTGAGGGAGCTGGCAGGCGAGTGCTGTCATCGTGTGAATCCGGAGCTGGGAGTTTTTGAGGGACGAGTGGTGACGGGAGACCAGTTTATTTCGGGGAAGGCAAAGAAGCGGTGGCTGGCGGATACGTTCCAGGGCTGCTGTACGGAGATGGAGGGGGCAGCCATTGCTCAGGCGGCGTACTTAAATAAGGTGCCGTTTTTGATTGTGCGTGCGATTTCCGATAAGGCGGACGACAGTGCTGCGATGGATTATGAGGAATTTGAACGCCAGGCAATCATACACAGCACCAGGCTGACAAAAGCGTTGATTGAGGCCTTTTAAGCAGGAATATGAACCTGAGAATCGTTTTTTAGCAGAATTTGACGAACGATTCTGGGCTCCCTGAACTTTTCAAATGCGTCCTGTCCCGTTATAATGAGGATGTCATCAAGAAAAGAAAGGGGAGCTGTTTTTATGTTGCAGTTACTGGAAACAGGACAGGCACTGTATGTGCTGGCTGGGATCTGTGTTCTTGGGATTTTGACCAGAGCGCTGACCAGACACTTCTACAAAAGACTGACAAAGGAAAGTACCAATCTGACGCTGACGAAGAATAAATGCCTGAGAGAGCTGAGGCAGAGGGCGGAAAATACATACCGCATGAATCAGGGGATGCGTGACAGTGGGGCCTGGCTGGAGCATCAGCTGTATGAGATCAAGGCCATGGGAATTCCTCTTCCGTCATGGAGCAGCTTGTGTGTGCAGTGGACGTGGCTGTGCCTGCTGGCCGGCGGAGCGGGAGCGTTTCTTTCTTACTGGTACAGGCTTGATACGTTTTATATTGTTCTGTATGGCGGCGGATCGGTGATGATGGCCATGCTGACCATGCTGTTTGACAATGGAACGGCAGGCGGATGGAGGGAGCAGCTTCTGGCGGCGCTGCAGGATCATCTGGAGAATGTCATGTATCCGCGGATGGCCAGGAACCTGCCGGCGGACGGAGGCAGAGCGGAAAACGGCGGTCAGGAGCGGCCGGGACTGCGCACCATCAGCGGGCGCGGCGGCCGGATGCTCCGTGGAGCCAGAGGAAAGCAGGCGGAGCAGATGCTGCCGGAGACAGGAGAGGCTGCGGGATTAGCGGGAGCAGACGGAATGGCGCGTACTGATATGGAAGCGGTCCGCGGGGACAAGGCGGCTCGGATGAATGAGGATGGAATCCTGGCCGCGGAAGCTGTGGATCGGGGGCAGGATCTGACCCGCGGAGGCGGCGCTGCGAGAAAAGGGACTTTGCGTGGCCGCCGCGGCGGTATGATGGAGGATTCGGCGCCTGGGCAGGCCGCCGCGGGCGGAATTTCGCGGGATGTGGATTATCTGAAACGGAGTCTGGAGCAGATTGCAGCCAGCCGGGAGAAGGGGACGGCCAGGGCTGCGGATGAGAACTGGCTTAAAGACTTGAGACCGGAGGAGGTGGAGCTGATCGGGGATATATTAAAACAGTATTTAGCGTAGAATTTATGTGTCAAGCATTTTTGAAAATGTCCCAAAAAATCTTTAACATTAGCCCCGATTAA
>JAUNGW010000181.1 GCA_030524245.1 Eubacteriales bacterium | reverse complement strand
TCTCTGTTTCCGCCGTAGCCCTGGCCCTGGCCGCGGTTATCTCTGTTTCCGCCGTAGCCCTGACCCTGGCTGCGTCCATCACGGGCCGGTGCTCCTGTCTGAGGACGGGCTGCGCTGCTGCCGCTCTCTGCAGCTCCTGTCTTCACAGCCGCAGCTGCCGGCGCCGTCTGTACGGGAACGGTCTTCTCCGCTGCCGGCGCACTGGCCTGAGGACGAACCTCCTGTGCCGTGGTCTCCGCTGCGCTGGTCTGCGGGCGGGCCTGGGCTGCCGGCGCTCCTGTCTGAGGACGGGCCGGAGCCTGCGTCTGCACGCGGGACGTTCCGCCTGCCGCCTGCGGACGGGCCGCGCCGGCCTGCGGCCTCTGCATCGGCGGACGCTGCTGAGAATTCTGCGGACGGTATACTGCCGCGATTTTCTTCTTTACGGGAGCCTCTCCCTCTGCCGCCTTTGCCGGGGTTGCCGGCGTCTGAGCCGTCTTCGCCGCCGATACGCCCATAGCCTGCTTCACCATGGCAATCTGGGCCTCACTGATATTGGAAGAATGTGATTTCACATCCTGATTCTGCTTCTGTAACACTTCCAGCACCTCCTTGCTGGGCTTCCCAATTTCCTTTGCCAACTCATTTACTCTCATACTCACTGCCTCCGATCATATTCATTTGTCTCATGACTGCCTTCGCCAGCCCCTCATCCGTCACAGCAAGCGATGCGCGCATCTGCTTGCCCATGGAATGGCCCAGCTCATCTTTTCCACCGAAACAGCAGATTGGGACTTTGTAATAAGTACACATATTCGTGAACATCTTCTTCGTATTGTCTGACGCCTCCTCTGACACGATCACCAGACTGGCTTTTCCGGTTTTTACAGCCTTCTCCGTAGAGAACTCACCGCTGGCAGTCTTTCCCGCCTTTGTGGCCAGGCCTACCAGATTCAATATTTTCTGACGGTTATCCAAGCTGCTCCATCTCCTTTTCCAATGCCTCGTACACTTCCTTCGGAATGGCCATCTTAAAGGAGCGTTCCAGCCCCTTTCCCTTCACGGCTGCCCGAAAGCACTGTACATCCGGACAAATATAAGCGCCGCGGCCGTTTTTCCTGCCGGTGGCATCTACCGTAAACTCGCCCTCCGGCGTCTTCAGAATACGAATCATGTCCTTTTTGTTTTTCATCTCCCCACAGCCAATGCACTGTCTCTGGGGGTACTTCCTGATTATTGCCAAGTCCTCACATCCTATCTGCTTTTCGTTTGCACCAAATACGTTTACACTGAATAGTCATCGGCAGCGGAAATCTCAAAATCAGCCTCCAGGTTGTCATACACACCCTCCTCCTGATAATCGATTCCCATCTGTTCAAACAGTCCCATCTCCCGGGCCTGCGTCTCGCTCTTAATGTCGATCTTGTAGCCGGTCAGCCTTGCAGCCAGTCTCGCGTTCTGTCCCTCCTTGCCGATGGCAAGAGACAGCTGGTAATCCGGAACGATCACCTGCGCCTCTCTGGCCTCCTCGTCTGCCACAACGCAGATCACCTTGGCCGGGCTCAAAGCGTTCTCGATCAGGAACGCCGGATTCTCATCCCAAATGATAATATCAATCTTCTCGCCGCGCAGCTCATTGACGATAGAGTTGACTCTGGCTCCGTTCAGGCCTACGCAGGCGCCCACCGGATCTACGTTCGGATCATTGGAATGCACGGCGATCTTTGTTCTGGAGCCTGCTTCTCTTGCAATGGCCCTGATCTCCACGGTGCCGTCCTTCACCTCTGCAACCTCTTCCTCAAACAGACGCTTTACAAGATCCGGATGAGTTCTGGAAACAGAAATCCTCGGTCCCTTCGGCGTATCCTTCACCTCCAGGACGTACACCTTGATGCGCTCCGTGGGCTTGAATACCTCGCCCTTTACCTGCTCCGCCTCATTTAAGATCGCGTCCACACGGCCAAGGTTGATGCTCACGTTGCGGCCAAGATACCGCTGTACAATACCGGTCACCACATCCTTCTCCCTGCGGTACCACTCGTTGAACTGCATGCTGCGCTCTTCCTCACGGATCTTCTGCAGAATCACATTCTTCGCATTCTGAGTGGCAATACGGCCAAAGGACTTGGACTCGATGGGGAACTGGACGATATCTCCCAGATCGTACTTGGGATTCTTAAGCTTCGCCTCCGCAAGGCTTACCTGGAGAACGGGATCCTCCACTTCCTCCACCACTTCCTTCTCCGCATATACGGAAAAATCACCGGTTTCCGGATTGATCACCACCTTTACGTTGTCCGCCTTGCCGAAATGGTTCTTGCAGGCAGTCAGCAGTGAATTCTCAATAGCCTCCAAAAGCGTAGCCTTGCTGATGTTCTTCTCCTTTTCCAGCAGATCCAGCGCTTCAATTAATTCCTTGTTCATGGTTTTATCCTCCTGAAATTCCTTTCTGTGTCATCAAAAGAATCCTGCCGCGCAGGATTCTCTGCCTGACTCTGGTATTCTGTGATATTAAAAATCAAAAGCAAGCCGGATCAGCGCCAGCTCCGCCCGTGCAAACTGCTCCCCGCTTCCATCCTCCAGCTCAATGGTCACGGTGTCCTTATCATATGCCTTTAATACTCCGGTAAATTCCTTCTGGCGGTTTCTTGGCTTAAAAAGCCTGATCTCCACCTGCTCTCCCAGGCTCCGCTCAAAATCCTTATCCTTCTTAAGGGGCCGTCCCAATCCCGGGGAGCTGACCTCCAGAATATAGCTGTCCTCAATAAAATCCTCTTTGTCCAGCCAGTCGCTGAAGCTTCTGCTGATCACCTCGCAGTCGTCCACGGTGATCCCGCCCTCCTTGTCAATATAGGCGCGCAGATACCAGCTTCCGGCCTCCTTCACATACTCCACATCCACCAGTTCAAACTGATGCTCCGCAAGCAGCGGCAGAAGAAACTGCTCTGCCCTGGCCTCATAGGTTTCTCTTTTTGTCATCCTCTCACCCCAATTCCTCTGACATAAAAGTAAGAGTGGGCTTTCGTCCACTCTTATTAATTCAATCATTATGTTATCATATGAATTATATCACCAGAATATGTTAAATGCAAGCTTTTTCTTCTTATTT
>JAUNGW010000020.1 GCA_030524245.1 Eubacteriales bacterium | reverse complement strand
TGCTTTTGTCAACGCTTTTTTCACTGCTTCTGTCGCCGCTTTCCTGCGCTGCTCTGGACTGCTCCTCATCTACCATGATATTGCCGCACTCTGTGCTCTTCATCCTCCGCACCCGGCAGTCCTTCTGCTGCCAGTAGCGGACCACCGCGTCATAGCCGGTATCGTTGGAAACAATCACGTACTCCCGCTTCCCATCCTGGGAAATACGGCTTCCCAGCTCCGTCACAAGCTGGAAGTCAAGGGCGTTCTGTCCCTCAAAGCACTTGATCCAGCGGACGGAGCCCTTTTTCTGTTCCATCAGACAAACGATCTTATCATATCCCATATGGGCGCTCTTGTCTGTGTAGAACACCAGAATCTCGTCCTTATCCTCCAGTGTCTGCAGCAGCTCCACCCATATATCGTTGATGTTCTCGCTGTCGATTAAGTAAGTTCTCTTCATGTCGTCCTCTCCGTTACAAATTTTTCGCACAAGGTTATTATACACATTTTCCGGCGAATTGTAAAACATCGTTTTTACAAAAAGGACGAATACTGTGCTGATTTTCTGTATAAATCTCCGCATATCAGAATAGTGCGAAACCACGTACCGCATTGCTGTATCCCGTCCCTTAAGCATCCGTTTTTATAGTTATACCAGCGTCTTCAAAAAAATGGAAGTATAAACCGCTTCCTTTTCGTGAATCATTTGCTGTGTGATGAAATCTGAACGGCTCATTGCCAGTCATGAAAGTCAACAGCGGAGGTAAGAACATGGCAGGATACAAGGTAGAAATCTGCGGAGTGAATACGGCGAAACTGCCACTGCTTACAAATGACGAAAAAGAAGCTTTATTCCAGCGGATTCTGGACGGTGATCAGGAGGCCAGGGAGCAGTACATCAAAGGCAATCTGCGCCTTGTTTTAAGCGTAATCCAGCGGTTCGGAAACAGCAATGAAAATGTGGACGATCTGTTTCAGATCGGCTGCATCGGACTGATCAAAGCCATCGATAACTTTGACATCACTCAGAATGTCCGTTTTTCCACCTATGCGGTGCCTATGATTCTCGGAGAGGTACGCCGCTACCTGCGGGACAACAATTCAATCCGGGTCAGCCGTTCGCTGCGTGATACGGCCTACAAGGCTATTTACGCCAAAGAAGGGCTTACCAGAAAAAACTCCCGGGAACCAACCCTGATGGAAATCGCAGCGGAAATTGGCGTCAGCAGGGAAGAAATCACATATGCCCTGGACGCCATCCAGAGCCCGGTCAGTCTGTACGAACCTATTTATACCGACGGCGGAGATCCTCTTTATGTAATGGATCAGATCAGCGACAAGAAGAACCTGGAGGAAAACTGGGTGGAGGAAATATCCCTGAGAGAAGCCATGAACCGGCTTCCTCAGCGTGAACGGCACATTATCGACATGCGTTTCTTTGAAGGAAAAACCCAGACCGAGGTCGCAGAGGAAATTCATATCAGCCAGGCCCAGGTGTCCCGCCTGGAGAAAAACGCTTTAAAGGCTATGCGCAATTACCTGAACTGAGTGGGGATGTGAAAAAACGATCCCGGTAAAAGCAAAGAAAGGAGCTGTGAAAAATGATTTCTCATTTTTTCACAGCCCCGCTGCAGTAAAAACGGACTTTATCTGTTTATGCTCCAAACCAGACCTGACTGTAAACCACTTTTCCGGCCTTCATGGTCAGCTGCGGCACGATAGCCTGATTTCCCTCCAGCCGGTTCGCTCCATTTGTATGATCCAGATACACCATCGGATGATCCTCCACCCGAAAGATCACCAAATCTGCCGGAGTCCCTGCCTCCAGAGATGCCAGCTCCGGATGGCCGATCACCTGTGCCGGGGCAAAAATCGCCGCATCCAGAATTCTTTCCAGCGGCTGGCCAAATGCCAGATATTTGGAAAGCACACGGGGCAGGCTGTGAAGCACACCCTCGTAATAGGAACAGGTATTAATATCAGAGCTGATGATATCCGGGAAAAAGCCCTGACTCAGAGCTGCCCTTGCCACCTTCAGATCAAAATTGCTTCTTCCGTTACAGGCATCAAACAGCACCCCCCGCTCTCTCGCTTTCCAGATTCCCCCTCTCACATTCCCATCTTCATCCAGAATATTTTCCCGTCCTTTGTTCTGGAAAATATGGCACATTACATCGCCCTTTCTCAGAATCCCGGCCATTTCCTCCAGATCCATAGCCGGATTGGTAATGTGAACCGTCAGATTGCAGCCCAGCTGCTCCGCCAGCTCCACCGACCGTTCCAGGGATGCACGTGCTTTTTCCGGCTCTATGATGTTGGCGGAAATTCTTGTTTTCAGACCTGCCAGCACATCCGGAAACCGCTTGAACATCGCTGCAATCCGTTCTCCGTCAATAAGCTCCGCATCCAGTCTCTCCATATACCGCTCCGTCAGCTGTCCGCCCGAGGCAGTCAGAAGCTGGGCAAACAGTCCTGTGTCCGCCCGGTCTATCACAGCCCTTTTAAAGATTTCAAAGGAACTGACGCCGCAGGTACCGCCGTCCACCGCCGTAGTCACACCGTTTGGAAAGGACGCCATATCCGGATCCACACCATTGTCAGCGCCGCCCTTGAAATAATGCACATGATAGTCCACAAATCCCGCAGTTACATAGCATCCGGCTGCATCAATCACTTTGCACTCCTCTGAAAGCGCCTTCCCGTCCGCCATCAGCCCTTCCGACACGTACAGATCTCTTTTCTCAAACCGTCCTGTTCCAGGGACATATACGGTTCCATTTTTTATTACATAATCCGCCATCTGTTATTTCCTTCCTTTACCGAATTTTGTCCCCCCAGGAACACTGCAGCAGGCGGGAGGCCTGCTGCAGACAATCAGGCAATCTCTTAATACTGTGCCGCATTCACAGCTTCCATGGCTTCATCCACCAGCTCATCTCCAAGATTTTCGCGAACCATATTGTAAACCACGTCCGCCTTCTCCTTCAGCTGATCCAGCACAGACTGATCAAGGGTGATGATCTCACAGCCGGCGTCCACACAGGTCTGCTTGTAAGAAGCAATGCTCTCGTCCGCCATTTCATTACCATATTTTATGGCATCAGCCGCACATTCGTCAACCAGCTCCCGCACATTATCCGGCAGGCTCTCATACAGGTCGTTGTTCATAAAGAACGTGATAATATGGCCGATATGATTTGTCTCGATGATATAATCCTGAACCTCCTGGAAATTATTTCCAACGATGTTCATATACGGATTTTCCTCTCCATCAATGGTTCCCTGCTGCAGGCCCATGAACACCTCTGTAAACTCCATGGATACAGCATTTGCGCCCAGGGCGTTCCAGTAGGCGATGTGGTAGGGATTCGTCATTACCCGGATGTTCTGCCCCTTTAAATCCTCCAGCTGATGCACCGGCTTGTTGCTGGTCAGCTCCCGGAAGCCTGCATCGCCGTAGCCCAGCATCATCACGCCGCCTGCCTTGTTGTACTCGTTCATGGTATCCACAAAGCTTCCCTTCAGTACATTTCGCATGGTTCTGAGATCCGGAAACAGGTTCGGCAGATCGAAAATTGCCGACTGAGGCACAAAGTCAACCAGATCCGTCGTCATTCCCGTTCCGATATCGATGGTTCCCGCAATCACTGCCTGAGTGAATTCCGTGGTGTTGCCCATCTGGCCGCCGGGATAAATGTCGATCTTGATTTTGCCTCCGCTGTTTTCATCCAAAAGCTGAGCAAACTTTTCAACAATTTTATAGTTGATGGTGGTGTCGGAAACGCTCATGGCTGCCGTCCACTGATAATTGTCCTTCACCTCCACCGGAGTTATGGTCACGTTTCCAGCTGCAGCCGCTGTTCTGGCTGCCTCCACCGCCTTCAGCGCCTGATCCACCAGCTCATCTCCAAGATTTTCGCGAACCATATTGTAAACCACGTCCGCCTTCTCCTTCAGCTGATCCAGCACAGACTGATCAAGGGTGATGATCTCACAGCCGGCGTCCACACAGGTCTGCTTGTAAGAAGCAATGCTCTCGTCCGCCATTTCATTACCATATTTTATGGCATCAGCCGCACATTCGTCAACCAGCTCCCGCACATTATCCGGCAGGCTCTCATACAGGTCGTTGTTCATAAAGAACGTGATAATATGGCCGATATGATTTGTCTCGATGATATAATCCTGAACCTCCTGGAAATTATTTCCAACGATGTTCATATACGGATTTTCCTCTCCATCAATGGTTCCCTGCTGCAGGCCCATGAACACCTCTGTAAACTCCATGGATACAGCATTTGCGCCCAGGGCGTTCCAGTAGGCGATGTGGTAGGGATTCGTCATTACCCGGATGTTCTGCCCCTTTAAATCCTCCAGCTGATGCACCGGCTTGTTGCTGGTCAGCTCCCGGAAGCCTGCATCGCCGTAGCCCAGCATCATCACGCCGCCTGCCTTGTTGTACTCGTTCATGGTATCCACAAAGCTTCCCTTCAGTACATTTCGCATGGTTCTGAGATCCGGAAACAGGTTCGGCAGATCGAAAATTGCCGACTGAGGCACAAAGTCAACCAGATCCGTCGTCATTCCCGTTCCGATATCGATGGTTCCCGCAATCACTGCCTGGGTAAATTCCGTGGTGTTGCCCATCTGGCCGCCGGGATACAAGGTTACGTCTATTTTCCCTCCGCTGCGGGCATTGATCAGCTGTGCAAACTTGTCCACAATCTTATAGTTGATAGTGGTGTCGGACACGCTCATGGCCGCATTCCACTGGTACTCTCCGTCAATCTCAACCACCTGCACCGGTTCCTCCGCCCCATCTGAGCCAGGCGTATTTTCCCCGGTCTGCTCTGCCACTGCCCCCAGCTTCTCACCGGTTGCCAGAGAGGGCAGCGCCAGGCTGAGCTGCGGAATATAGGTGATGGCCGCCAGCGAGATGGCAAACGCCGCAAGGAATGGCACTGTAGCCCGCGCCAGCTTGAACATTGGGATTTTCGTCATGCCGCTGGCCACAAACAAATTGATGCCCATGGGCGGAGTCACCATGCCGATAGCCAGGTTTACAGTCATCACAATGCCAAAATGGATCGGATCTACGCCCACCGCCGTGGCAATGGGAAGCAGAATCGGCGTCAGAATCATGATGTTGGGAATATTGTCGATAATCATTCCGCAGACAAGCATGATCAGGTTCATAATCAAGAGAATCACAATCCGGTTGTCAACAGACTCCAGCACCGCGCTGCTGATCATCTGCGGATACCGCAGCATGGTCAGACACCGGGCAAAGGCCGTGGCCGCCGCAATGACAAACAGGATATTCACATAAGTCTTCGCGCCCTCTGTAAACACATTTCCCAGCCCGGTAACCGGGATGGTTTTATAAATAAAAATACACACAAACAATCCGTATACTACGGAAATAACCGCTGCCTCAGTCGGTGAAGCAATTCCGCCGTAAATAGAGCCCAGAATAATAATCGGCGTCAGAAGCGCCCAGAAGCTTTCCTTAAACACCTGGCCGAAGCCCTTGCTGCGGATGCTGTTATAATGCTCCATCAAAAGCGCCTTGTCCTCGCCGTGGCGTTTGCAGTAAATCCAGCAGTACAGCATCAGCGCGAAGCCGATCAGAATACCGGGGATAATACCGGCAATAAACAGATTGGACGGCGACGCCCCCGTTGCCGAGGAATACACAATATAGGAAATGCTCGGCGGAATAATAACCCCCAGTCCGCCTGCAACAGTCACGATGGCCGCCGCAAATATTTTTTCATATCCCATGCTCACCAGAAACGGGATGGTCATGGCGCCTACAGCGGAAACCGTAGCCGGAGCCGATCCTGAGATGGCTGCATAGAACATGCAGGTCACAACCACCGCACAGGGAAAGCCTGCAGTCTTGTTCCCGATAAAATATGCAAAAAAATTAAAAAGCCGTTCGGAAAGACCGCCCTTTGCCATGATCATACCGGAAACCATGAACAGGGGTACCGCAAGCAGCGTAAAGCTGTCAAGACCGCTGAACATGCTGCGGACCACCGCCGCCGCGTTATAGGCGAAGGAAGCGTCCACCATGGACGGGAACAGCGCCATAGAGCCGAACACGCCTGCCACCGGCATACCAATAGCCAGCAGCAAAGCCAGAATACCGAAAAATAATCCCATTCCCATTTATCTGTTTCCTCCCTCGTCTCTTTTTCCTGAAATACTGGCCTCCGCCTGCGCCTCCATCTTATCCAGAGCCGCCTGTTCTTCCTCGGTCAGCTCTCCCTCAGCCAGCTCCACCTCGGCCGGAACATGCTTTAAAATTATCATCTGCACATACCGGAATATGGAAAGCAGAAAGAAAAAAGCAATCAGCTCATACAGCCAGGCCATGGGAATCTGAAGAGCCGGACTTTTCTGATTCACAGAGGCGCAGGTAGCCGCCATGTCCGCCGCTCCCTTCGTCATGAAACCAAGAAATCCGATCATCAGAAGATCTGTCAGATACAAAAGCATTGTTTTCAGCTTTTCCGGGAACATCCCCACCAAAGCGTCCACCCGGATTCCCGTATTATACCGGATCCAGCAGGGTACGCTGACAAACCCGGAAAGAACCAGAGCGTACTTGCACACCTCGTCCGACCAGCTGAGTCCGCTCTGAAACGCATACCGGAGTATCACGTTCAAAAAAGACAAAAGCGTCAGGATCACCAGAAGAACCGCAAGAATCACGTGTTCAAAGTGCTTGTCCAGCCATTTTAATGCAGCCATTATTTTCCTCCTCCTGTTTTTGACGAACTGATGTCATTTTCGTCAATTTTTTCTCATTAATGCTGTGATTTTTATTATAATTATGTTAGAATCAAAAGTAAACCTTAGAATTCTTCTTATAGTTCTAAGAAAAACAGTGAGGTGAAGATTATGGATTTCAAACAGCTTGAATACATTCTGGCCATTGAGGAGTACGGCAACATCAGCCGGGCGGCAGCGGCCCTTTTCATCAGCCAGTCCGCCCTGAACCAGCAGCTGATTCATCTGGAAAAGGAACTGAATATGAAATTATTCGCCCGGGACAACCGGAATCTCTGGCCCACCCAGGCAGGCAAAATTTATCTGGAAAACGCAAAAGAAATTTTGAAAATAAAAAAGAACACCTACTCGCTTCTGCAGGATCTGTCCGATTCCACCATCGGAGAGCTGAGACTGGGACTGACCTGGGAACACGGAATCGATATGTTTACCGCCATTTTCCCCGCCTTCAACCAGCGCTTTCCCCGGTTCACCTTCCGTCTCTTTGAGCGGAACGTGGCCCAGCAGCACCAGATGCTTTCCGGCGGACATCTGGATATGGGATTTGTCATGCTCCAGGACACGGAGCGGATTGACGCCAGCTACGTGGAGCTGTGCCATGAAGAATTGATTCTGGGGATTCCCTCCGGCCATCCGCTGGCCGGACAGGCTGCAGGCTCAGGAGAGCCTCTGACGCGGATCTCCCTGTCCCTGTTTAAGGATGATCTGTTCTCCCTGATCTTTCCCGAATCCACCATGCGGGCCGTAATCAACCCGCTGTTCCGGGCGGCCGGATACTCGCCGCGGATTCTGTTTGAGACCTCCATGAACCATGCCCTGCAGAAAATGGTCAGCCGCGGCCTGTGCTGTACGATTCTTCCCGAATCCTACGCAGTCCGGGACGGCAGCGTGGCCTGGTTCCGGCTGGAGGGCAACGTCACCTGGACCTGGTGCCTGGTGTACCCAAAGGGCGTAAAACTGAATGCCGCCAGCCAACATTTCATCCACCTGGCCAGACAGTACGGGGTCGCGCTGGAGAAGGATTTTTCCAGCATGCAGTCTCTTTAGCCGTCCGGATCTGGTTATCCCGCGCTGCCTGATTATTTCACAGCAGATGAATCTTCACCTCTGCGCCCAGCCCGGCCCCGGCCGCCTCCGGCAAAATCTCAATCAGGCAGTTGCACCCCGGCAGGCTTGACAGAGCGCCGGAGGAATGGTTTCCCTCTGCCACCCAGACACGGTCTCCTTCGGCATGGCCCCGCAGGAACCGGCGGACGCCGGCCTTTTTCCGGTATTCATTCTGCAGCCTTGCTGTCTGCACCGCCATGGCCATCCGCGCATTTCCTGTCAGGACAGCCAGCACCGGGCGAACCAGCAGTTCAAAGTTTGTGGCGGCGGCGAATGGATTGCCGGAGAGACAGATAATCAGCTTTCCCTGAAAAAGCGCCGCCAGGGTCGGCGTTCCCGGCCTCACCTGCACTCTCCAGAACAGCACCTGGGCGCCTAAAAGCCTCATGGTTTCATGCATGATATCCTTTGCGCCCACAGACACGCCTCCGGCTGTTATCACAAGATCGGCTCCGGGAATCGTCCGGCGGATCTGCTCCGCCATCGCAGCCGCGTCGTCCCCCACATGTCCGGCAGACGCCGGCTTCAGTCCCAGTTCCTTCAGTCTCCCGCACAGAAAATACAGATTGGAATCATAGATCTTCCCCGGCTGCATCGACTCGCCCGGCTGCAGCACCTCGTCTCCGCTGGTAAGCACGGCGATCCGCGGCCGCCTGTACACCGGCGCACAGGATTCGCCAAGACTCGCCAGAAGCGCAATACAGCTTCCCGTCAGCAGCGTTCCCTTTTTCAGCAGCACGTCCCCGGCCCTGTAATCCTCGCCCTGAAAGCAGTAATTTTCATAAGCCCTCGTCTCTTTGTAAATCTTCGTAAGCTCCAGCCCACGATCGCTGCCGCAGTCGCTGTCCTCCTGGCGCACCACAGCATCCGCGCCTGCGGGGATCGGTGCGCCGGTGGTGATCCGCACCGCTTCTCCCGGCCCTACAGCGCCCTCAAACACGCCTCCGGCAAATACAGCTCCGATTACCCGAAGGCATCGCGGGTTCTCCCCCGAAGCTCCAGCTGTATCCGCTCCTCTTACCGCGTACCCGTCCAGAGGGGAACGGGAAAAAGGCGGCTGATCCGCTTTTGCCTGCCGATCCTCTGCAAGCACCCGGCCCACCGCCTCCATCAAAGACACTGTCTCTGTCTCCAAAACCGGCGCTGCATGGCCGGTCAACACTTCTATGGCTTCCTCCAGCTGATACATGTTCTGTCCTCTTTTCTGCGCACTGCCGCCCGGCGGGCAGTCTGCCGCCGGGCCTTTGTTTCCTTATACCTGACGCTTCAGCATCGGCATGCTGGTCTCTCTGAGCGAATGCTCCGGCGCGATCTGCGGCGCTTCATCGATCTCCACCAGCTTTAAGGCTGACATGGGACACGTTTTTACGCAGGCCGGGAGCATGCCCTCACGGACACGCATAAAGCATCCATCACATTTTACCATTTTTCCATCCGCTCCGAAAGAGGGAATTCCATATGGACAGGCCATGGCGCAGCTGTGGCATCCGATACAGTTTGTGGTGTCATATACCGTCATGTTTGTTTCCGGATCCTTCTTTAAGCAGGCGCTGGGACAGCCGGTAATACAGGGCGCATCGGTGCAGTGCATGCAGGCAATGGATATATGGCTGTAGCGCCGTCCCTCTGCCGTCTCCTCCTCCGTGTCGAATACCTGGCGGAAGGGAGAAAATCCGCCCTCCACGTCTGTATCATTCTGATCCATGCAGGCGATCATACATGCCCCGCAGGATATGCATCTGCTTAAATCCAGGTCAATGGCATAGCGCTTCATGACGTCACCTTCTTTCTCATGCCGCAGCGTGTGGAATTATAAGCCGGGAAACCGGAATACGGATCCAGGTGCGTTCCCGACATCAGGGAATTGACATCCGCCTCTGAATAACCGTGGAACAAAAACACCACGCCCTCCGGCACACGGCTGGTTGGATTTGCCTTCACCGTGACAGCGCCGCGCTCCGTGAAAATCTCCATGTCGTCCCCCTCCTTCAGTCCGAGGGCCTCAGCGTCCTCCAAAGAGATATCCGCCATGGGATCCGGACGCATGCTCCGCACCCAGGGCACCTTATGAAGCCTGGAGTGAATCGCACCCGGAAGCCGGCCGCCGGAGCAGAGCCGGAAGGGATATTCTGCCGGATCCGCCTCGTCCAGCGGTTCCCGGTAGGTGGGCAGGGGATCCAGTTTCCACTGGGGATGCTCCGCAATCAGCTCCGAATACAGCTCGAATTTGCCGGTCTTTGTGGGGAAACCGCCCTTCAGCCACTGTCCCGGCCCGCCGTTCAGCCTCTTTTCGACCCGCAGCGGCGTATCGCTGGCCTTCAGCTGATCCACGGTCACGCCCAGCCCTTCTGTCATCTCCGCAATATTCGCCTCATAGCCGGCCGCCAGCTTCTCATCGCCCAGATCCATCACTTTGGCCAGATCGCTGAGAATTTCCACATCGGATTTGCAGTCGCCCACCCGGTCGATAACCGGATTGGTGTACCAGGCATAACCGCCCTCGTAGGACATAAACTCGCCCCGCTCAAAGCTGGAGCACACCGGCAGCACCAGATCCGCCAGCATTGCCGTATCCGTCATAAACAGATCCGTATCCACAAAGAAATCCAGCTCTCCCAGCGCCCTTTTCATGGTCTCGTCATCCGGAAACATCCGGTAATTCATGCCCATGGCAAACACAGCGCGGATCGGATAGGGCTTCTTTTCCAGGATCTGTCTTGCAAGATCCATCGCCTGCATTTCCCGCTCCATATGAAACCATAGCGGGAACCGCTCCTCTCCCACAGCCGGGCGGATGTGCTCCGGCTCTGTCTCATCGGCAAATTCCTCATCCCCGGTCAGGTATCCGGACACCTGATGGGTAAAGGTGTGATACCCCGGAAGCTCTCCTCCCCGGCAGTCGATATTCCCCGTAATGGCCAGCAGCGCATGGATGGCCCGCAGGTTCTGGAAGCCGTTTCTGTGATGGGGAAGAGGGGCGCTGCTGCCGTTGACCGCCATGGAGCTGCTCTCATGGATCATGGCGCAGGCCTGCTCCACCTGAGCATAGGAAACTCCCGTCAGCTTCTCGATATTTTCCTCGTTAAACTGCTTTACATACTCAGCGTAGGGTTCAAAGCCGTGAACGTGCGCTTCGATATACTCCCTGTCAATCCAGCCCTTTTGAATCAGCACATTGGCCATGCAGAGAGCCAGCGCCCCGTCTGTTCCCGGCCAGGGACGAAGATGCAGATCCGCCAGCTTTTCCGCTGCCAGGGTTATTCTCGGATCGATAATCAAAAACTTTGTGCCCTTTTCCTTTAAGGCCATCATCCGTTTTGCCTGCAGATGACCGGAATAAAACGGATTAAAAGCCCAGCCAAGCACCAGATCCGTATTCTTAAAATCCGGCACCATCAGCTGTCCCGCCGCCGTTTTCCACGCCATCCAGAAGGACGTCATGCAGGAGCTGGACTCGGTTCCATAATTAAAGGTTCCGAAGGAGTGGGCAAACCTGCGCAGCCACGGCCGGTACCATTTGTTGTAGCCGCCGAAAAAGGCCACCGCATCGGCTCCGTCCTGCTCCCGGATTTTTCCCAGCCTTTCGGCGATTTCCCGGTATGCCTCCTCCCAGGTCACCGGCTCAAATCTTCCCTCGCCCCGGGCGCCGCACCGCCTTAAGGGTGTCAGAATCCGGTCCTTTCTGTAAATAAACTCCCGGTTGCTCTGTCCCTTGGCGCACAAAAGCCCATGGTTCTTGGGATGGCTGTCCGTTCCTTCCACCTTGACCAGACGGCCGTCCTTCACATAGGCGTCCACACCGCAGTTGTTGGACGGGCTGCAGATGCCGCAAAGGGTATGGCGAATCTCTATGCCTGTCTCAGGACAGGCGATTTTCGCTTTTTTTAATGCCTCGCTCTTATCCATGAATATTATCCTCAATCTCCTTTATCAGTTCCTCAGTCAGCCCCGCTTTCACAAGCATTCCCCGCTGGTAATCCGGGATCCGGCTCTTTTCTCCTGCGAACAGACGCAGCATGTAATTTTTGATTATACCGCTGATCCGGTAATTATCCAGAATATTCGCTCCGGCTATCCTTCCGTCCTGAAATACCATACGGATATACAGGCCTTCCTCTGCCCTTCCGTACTCCAGCACCTTCCCGCTGATCCGGTTGTCGCCAAAGCCGATAAAATCCAGATCCATAAAATGCGTGATGTTGTGAAGGATGTTCCCGCCGAATGACACATTCTGCCCCGCCATATTGGCTCCTGCCACGTCTCCCTGATGATTGGCGTTGGCCCACAGACCGATGATCTGGTTTTCCCCGCTCTCCAGATTTCTTCCCTCGCAACAGTCTCCCGCCGCATAGATTCCGGGCGCGGAGGTTTCCATCCTCTCATTGACCACAATTCCCCGGCCGATCTCCACCTCGCCGGCCGCGGTCTCCGTTGCCGCTCTGGTTCCGATACAGAGCACCACGATATCCGCCGGAATTTCACTGCCGCCGGTCAGAACTGCCCTCTGTCCGCCGGAGCCGCATTCCATGTGGTCGATGGTATTTTGAAACATCATATGAACACCCCGGTTTTCAACCCGACTGACAATTCCCCCGGCAGTCTCCTCATAGGCCGCCAGCGGAAAAATCCACGGCGCCAGATCTAAAAGATATGTGTCCACGCCATTTTTGTTCAGCACCTCAGCCACCTTGATTCCCGCCATGGAAGCGCCGATGACCGCCGCGTGCTTTACATTCTTCTGCTCCAGACGCTCCTTCAGCTGCTCCGCGTCATCGTCCGTCCGCATGACAAAGCAGTCCTCCGGCTTAAGTCCTTTGACCGGCGGCGCAAATGCCCTGGCCCCGGTGGCGATCAAAATTCTGTCATATTCCTTTTTTCCAGAGGCCGTTTCCACCTGGCGGGATTCTCCATGAATCTTCACCACCGGTTCCGTAATCATGGAAAAATCCAGCTCCCGCTTCATGTCCTCCAGCTCTCCGAAGGGATACATTCCCTCTCGTTTCAGCTTTCCATATATATAGTACGTTGTCAGCATGGGATTATAGGGCGCCCGCCCTGTATTGCTGTACACGTCTATCTGGCCGGCGCTGTCATACCTGCGTATAGCCTTCACTCCATGGTAACCGGCCGTGCCAAAACCAACCACTGCATATCTCATATGATATTCTCCTGAACATAACGAAACAGCCGCCCGGATATTCCCCCGGCGGCCATTCCGTGCCGTATCGTTTTATGTGTTATTTTTCTGCGTTCTTCTCTTTATATTTGCCATAGCGCAGCGTCATCAGCACAATGGCTGCCACCACATAAATTCCCATATACAGGAACTGTCTGCCGGTCATTCCGGACAGGCTTACGTAGGAGGTCGCCGCCAGGACAACAAACACGCCGAAAAGAATTGCGTTCAGCTTCTTCGGATCAATGTAAAGCACAGACTTTTTATACTCCTCAGGAAGCAGTCTGGGCAGCTGGGCGCAGGCATACACGATCAGCAGATCTGCCATCTTGTTGCAGCCGGTTCCCATGTTGGAAATATCCTCGGTGTTCATACCTGTCACAATCGGAATCACACCTACGATGAAGAAGAACAGAAGCAGCAGTACAGGAGTGCCGTTCTTGTTTTCCTTTGCGCAGATCTCCGGAAGCCACCCGTCGTTGGCTGCCCGCTGCAGAGAACGGGTAACCCAGGAAAGCGTTCCGTTTAAGGTGGTCAGCAGTGCGAACCATGCGCCGCCGATTACGAAGAATAAGTAAACCGGAGCCGGGAATACGGATTTTGCCACTACGGAAATATTCGTTCCGGCCACTTCCTCAACCGGAAGCACGCAGGCTGCCACGATTCCCACGAAAGCGTAGAAAGCAGCAACAACTATCGTGGACAGTACCATTGCCCGGGGAATGGTCTTTCCCGGATTCTCCACGGAACCGCCGTTCTCAGCCAGGAACTTGGCGCCGGAGCAGGCGAAGGAAAGCATCGCCGCGCCGCGGAGGAATTTCAGCGGACCGTTTGGCATAATATTGTGAGCTGCCAGCTCAAGAGCAGACCACTCTACCTTCGGCAGGCCGAAGATAATGTAAATAAACAGAGAAATCAAAAGCATGGCTACCATAACCGTCTGCACGCGGGCTGAGGTCTTTAAGCCGATTAAATTTACCACCACTGCCAGAGCCAGTGCGCCCAGAGCTATCGCCATCTGATTTACGCCCGGGAAAATAACCGCCACATAGCTTGCAAAGCCAAGAGCGAAGGTGGATATCATGATCTGTCCCAGAACAAACAGCATTAAAAATACGAAGGACATTCTGGGGCCGATCAGTTTCTTCACATAAACATAGCTTCCGCCCGTAGCCGGCATACAGGAGGCCAGAACGGCCATCGGAATCAGCTGGCAGAGCGCGATCAGTGCCGCCACGCCAAAGGCATACGGTGTTCCATGGCCGGTCAGGCCGATTACAACGCCGGTCAGAACGAATACGCCGGAACCGACGATCTGACCGATACAAAAGCTCATACATTCCCAAAAATTCAGTTTCTTTTCCATAGTATATCAATTCCCCCTGCGGTCTTTTAAAAATTGAACAATATTTTCCAGTCCCTTTTCCAGAACAGATCTGGGACAGCCAATATTGAAACGGATGAAGGTATCTCCATTTCCGCCGTAGCCGCTTCCGCTTCCTACGGCTGTTCCGTATTCCTTAGCCAGGATATCGGTAATCTGCGATCCCGTCAGGCCGGTTCTCGCAAAATCCAGCCACATCAGGAAGGTTCCCTCCGGCTCAACCACGTCCACCTCCGGAGCATGCTCCTTCAGATAAGCGGATGCAAAGGCCGCGTTGGCCTCCACGTAGGCGTTCATCTGCTCCAGCCAGTCCTCTCCATAGGTATAGCAGGCCTCGATTGCGCAGTTTGCCATGGCGTTCGGTCCCATCAGCCACGCTTCCCGCATAGCCTTGTCCAGCCTCTCCCTGATTTCCCTGTTGGGGAAAATCAGACAGGAGGAATGAAGTCCCGCCATGTTAAACGGCTTGCTGATCGCCGTATAAACAATCATCTGATCATACAGATCCGCGAATCTGGCCGCTGAGGTATAGGTTTTTCCTTCAAAAACAACGTCGCCGTGAACCTCATCGCTCAAAAGCAGCACCGAATACTCTCTGCACAGCTCCACGATCCGCTTCACATCACCGCTGCTCCAGACCTTTCCCATCGGGTTGTGGGGATTGCAGAAAATCATGGCTTTGATTCCGCTCTTTAAAAGCTCCTCCAGCCGCTCCCAATCCATTTCATAACGGCAGTTTTCATAGATCAGCGGACATTCCGCCACCTCTCTTCCCTGATTCTTCGTCACCGCAAAAAACGGATCGTAAACAGGAGTGAAGGTAAGAATTTTGTCTCCCGGCTCCGTAAATGCCCGGATGGTAAACCACAGAGCCGTCACCACCCCGCCGGACGCCATGTACGCTTCCACCGGCAGCTTCACCTGATGCCGCCGCTCATACCAGCTGCGGACTGTCTCCAGCGTGCGGTTTCCCGTAAAGGTATAACCAAACAGCGGATGATCAATCCTCTTTTTCATGGCCTGTGCCGCCTCCGGCAAAACTGCAAAATCCGTATCTGCAATCCAGAACGGAAGCAGCCCGGACTGAACGCCGAACTTCAGCTGCTTTTCCCATTTGATCGAGTCGGATCCCGTCCGGTCCCAGACCTTATCAAAATCGTACTTCATACTGCACCTCCAAGGTTACTTTAAGAAATCCCGGAAATATTCCTCATAGGTCTCATAGATCCAGTCGCAGTGAACCAGCATATGGTAATACGCGTAGTCCGGATCATGGTTTTTGATGGCCTCGAAAATATTTCTGTGCTGCCGTATGGTTTCCTCCCTGTGCTGCTTTTGCCTTGTGGGCGGAATCAGCGGCATGGAACCCGGCAGCGCTGACTGTTCAATCAGCTCTTCCAGAAGCCGGCTCATCACAGGATTGTTCAGACATGCCGCCACACAGCGGTGAAAGTCAGGAAGGCCCTCAGTCCGGCCCGCTCCGCCTTCTCCGGGCAGCTCGTGTCCATTTTCCAGCGTCAGGGCCTGCCGGAGCCTTTCGATATCCTCGTCTCCTGCGCTTAAGGCCGCCTGCCTGGCAATGGCCGGCTCCAGAATCCGTCTCGCCCTTGTGGTATGTTCAAACTGAGCCATGTAGGACTCCGCCTCCGTCCTGCTTTCCCGTTCCTCCAGGACGCTTCTCCAGTCCACAGCCACCACGCTGCCCTTTCCCTTATAGGTTTTGATAATGCCCGCCTCGCTGAGACGGGACAGAGCCTGGCGCACCGTCACTCTGCTGACGCCCATGGTCTCCACAAAATCCTTTTCACTGGGAAGCACATCGCCCTTTTTATAATCTCCGCGGCGGATCTGTTCCTTTATCTGTTCAAATACCTGCTCATACAGCTTCTTTGGGGCAAATTCTTCCATTGTGTCCTCCTCCTTCATCCTGACACTTTTTAATACATATCCCCTGGGAGACAGCATACATCATGTATTAAATTATGTCAAGTTATTCTCAATAATTTTCCTTTTTATGGTGATTTTTAACAATTTATATGCAGGTCCCCCTCTTTTTCCGTCCCAAACTTGTATTCTTTTAACATATGTTATAGGGGATAGCAGGGCCGCTTTACGCCCAGCAATCCGGCATCAGGTGTCAAAAGACCTTTTGATCCCCCGATCCTGTGATAAAATGAAAAAGCTCCCGCATCCATCTCGGAGGCAGAAGCCTTTTTCATCATCCGTCTATTCCATTGGAAAATGGCAGAACACCTGCCGTTCCCCCATCTGTTTTTTCTCCGGCGCCTGGCTGGCGCAGATATCCTTCGCGTAAGGGCATCTCGTATGGAACCGGCAGCCGGACGGCGGATTTACCGGAGATGGAATCTCTCCGGACAGCAGCTGTTTTTCCTCGCTGCGCAGTCTCGGATCCGCCTTCGGAATCGCATTCAGTAAAAATCTGGTGTAGGGATGCAGCGGATGGGCGTACAGCTCCTCCGTTGGTCCCACCTCGCAGATGCAGCCCAAAAACATCACGCAGACCCGGTCCGCAATAAATTTCACCACGCTCAGATCATGGGAAATGAACAGGTAGGTCAGGCCGTACTCCTGCTGCAGGTCCTTCAGCAGGTTCAGCACCTGGGACTGGATCGACACGTCCAGCGCCGACACCGGCTCATCACAGATAATCAGCTTTGGATTCAGGGCGATGGCTCTGGCAATGCCGATTCTCTGCCGCTGTCCGCCGGAAAACTGATGCGGATACCGGTTGTAGAATTCCTCCGGAATTCCCACCTTTTTCATCAGCTCCCGCACTCTTTCTTCCAGCTCTTTTTTATCCTTCATGCCGTAGGTGGTCAGCGGCTCCGCCAGAATGCTCCGCACATTCATCCTGGGATTCAGGGACGCGTACGGATCCTGAAAGATAATCTGCATCTGCCGGCGGATCTTCCCGAATTCCTCCGCGCTCATGGAGGTAATTTCCTCACTCTCAAAGTATACCTTCCCGGAGGTCGGCTCCAGAAGCCGGATCAGGGTCCTCCCCAGAGTGCTTTTCCCGCAGCCGGACTCGCCAACCAGGGCCAGAGTCTCGCCCCGGAACAGCTCCAGGCTCACATCGGAAACCGCGTGAACCGACACGGGATGCTTCCTGCTTCCGCCCACAGGAAATTCCTTCACCAGGTGCTCCGCCTTCAGGAGCACCTGCTTTCTGCTCTGCACATTATTCTCCATCCAGCTTCACCTCCCCTTCATACTGAAAGCACCGGACGCCGTGGCCCGGCTCTGTCTCATAAAGAGCCGGCCTTTCCTGCCGGCAGCGCTCCGTGGCCTGGCTGCACCTGGTACAGAAGCTGCAGCCCTTCGGCAGATGCAGAAGGTTCGGCACCACGCCTTCGATCGTATAAAGCCGGTCCGCCTTCTCATCCAGTCTCGGAATTGACCGCAAAAGCCCCTTGGTGTAGGGGTGCTCCGTCTTCTCAAACAGGGCGAAGGTCTCCGCCCGCTCCATGACCTTTCCCGCATACATCACATACACGTAGTCGCAGATTTCCGCCACCACTCCCATATTGTGGGTAATCAGGATGATGGACGTGCCCTGCTCCTTACAGAGCTTCTTCATCAGCCGCAGAATCTGAGCCTCGATGGTCACGTCAAGAGCCGTAGTCGGCTCGTCCGCAATCATCACCTTTGGTTTGCAGACCATGGCCATGGCGATCATCACACGCTGGCGCAGACCGCCGGAAAGCTGATGCGGATAGCTGTGATAGCGCTTCTCAGGCTCCGGGATGCCTACAGCCCGGAACATCTCAATCACCCGGGCCTTCGCCTCCTCCCTGCCGACCTTCTGATGCTTCAGAATCGCCTCCTGCACCTGGCGGCCCACCTGATACACCGGATTTAAGGAGGTCATGGGCTCCTGAAAAATCATGGAAATCTCATTGCCGCGGATTTTCGCAAGCTCTCTCGGCTTTAAATGGGTAATATCTCTGCCCTCCAGGGTGATGGTCCCGTCCACCACCCGGCCGGGGTACCGCAAAAGCCCCATCACCGACATGGCCGTCATGCTCTTTCCACAGCCGGACTCGCCCACGATACCGATAATCTTTCCGGCCGGCACCTGGATGCTCACGCCGTCCACCGCCGGCACCTCGCCCCTGGCTGTAAAGAAATGGGACTTTAAATTACGGATATCAAGTACTGTTCCTTCACTCATCCTCATCCCCTCCTTACTGCTCTTTCAGGTACGGATCCAGCACGTCCCGCAGTCCGTCGCCCAGAAAATTGAACGCCAGCACCACAATCATAATAGCCACACAGGGCGCAATGCAGAGCCAGGGCTCGGAAAACAGGTACTTCTTGCCGCGGACCACCATCAGTCCCCAGCTGGCGCTGGGCGGCTGGGCGCCCACTCCAAGGAAGCTGAGAGACGCCTCCGACAGAATGGCGGACGGAATATTCAGCGTAAACAGCACAATCAGGGACGGCAGACAGTTCGGCAGAATGTGCCGCCGCATAATCGTCCATTTCTTCACACCGATAGACCTGGCCGCCTCCACATACTCCTTTTCCTTCAGGGAAAGGGTCTGGGAGCGGACTACCCGGGCCGTGCCGGCCCAGTTGATCAGGCTTAACGCGATGAAAATATTAATCAGGCCGCCGCCCATGGTATAGGTCACCACCATGGCCAGCAAAAGGGACGGAAACGCCAGCATCACGTCCGCCAGGCGCATGATCACAAAATCCACCTTGCCGCCGTAAAAGCCGGCGCAGACGCCGAGAACCGTTCCGATGCTCATGGAAATCAACGTGGGCACCAGTCCGATGGTCAGAGAAATCCGTGCGCCGAAAATAATCCGGCTGAGCACGTCTCTTCCCAGCTCATCCGTTCCCAGCCAGTGCTCCGCCCCCGGATCCTTCAGCCGGTCCGTCAGGCTCTGGGCCAGATGGTCATAGGGCGCCACAAAAGGCGCGAACACAGCCGCAAAAACAATCAGCAGAATCATCACAGCCGCAAATGCCGCCAGCTTGTTCTGCCTTACAAGCGTTTTGACCTTGTCCCTCCAGGTGTCGGCTTCGCCGATCTGATCAGCATGGTCCAGGGTCATGTTTTTTTCTGATGTTTCCATGTCACGCACCCTCCCGGATTCTCGGATCCAGCACATTATAAAGCAGATCTGCAGTCAGATTGCCGATAATGATCAGAACCGTAGTAAAAACAACCGTTCCCTGAAGAAGCGGCATATCTCTCGTCTCAATGGCGTTGACCGCCAGCCGCCCGATACCGGGAACGCCGAATACGCTCTCCGTCAGAACCGCTCCGGACAGCATGCTGGAAATCTGCAGCGCCATCATGGTCACCACCGGCAGCATGGCATTTTTCAGGGCATGGCCGATGATCACCCCGCTTTCCAGAAGCCCCTTGGCCCTGGCAGTCCGGATATAGTCGTCCTGCATGATCTCCACCAGATTGGATCTGGTCATGCGGGCGATGCTTCCCGCCGAATTCCAGCCAAGAGCAATGGCCGGCAGAACCATGGCGCGGAAGGAGTCAAAGCCGGCCACCGGAAACCACTCCAGCTTAAACGCAAACACGTACTGCAGCACCAGCGCCGTCATAAACACCGGCATGGAAACTCCCAGCAGGGCGCAGCCCATAAACAGGCGGTCCAGCAGCCGGTTCTGCCTTATGGCCGCCACAATTCCCGCCGTAATCCCTATGATCCAGGCCACCACCGCCGCCAGAAGCGACAGCTTCACCGTATTCCGGAAGGCCTCCAGAATAATCTGGGTCACGCCCCGGTTCAGCCGGTAGGATGTGCCGAAATCCCCGTGAAGAGCATTGGCTATGTATTTGAAAAACTGCACGTAATAAGGCTGATCCAGCCCCATCTCCCGGCTGATCTTCTCGATCACCGCCGGATTCACGTGCTCTCCCATCATGGTTGTGGCCGGATCGCCCGGCACAATGCGCAGCATGATAAAAATCGCCAGCACCACGCCGATCAGCACCGGGATTGATATGAGGATACGCTCTGCCACCTTTTTTAACACTGGTACTCCCCCTTTTTGTCCAAAGGAATAAAACAAACCATAAAAACGCCGCAAAACAGGCTGTTCCATTCTGCGGCGTTTCCATACTGTACTTCTGCTTTCAGATTATTCGGCCAGAGACACGCCGTAATACTGCTTGTCGCTGACACCGCTCCACATGGGAACGAAGTTCTGCACCCTGGTGCTGACTGCCCACAGATGCAGTCTGGAATACATGGGAACCCAGGCTGCGTCCTCATGGATCAGCTTCTCCTCAAGGGCCTGGTACTCGGCAATGCGCTCATCCTCATTGACAATGGCGCGGGCCGCCGCCACCCTGTCCATCACAGCCGTATCCGGATAGTTGATGGAGCGGATCGTGGTCTTCTCCGTATTGCCGAAGAAGGTATAGATAAAGTTGTCAGGATCGTTGTAATCCGCGGTCCAGGTGGAGATGAAGGAGCCCAGCTCTCCGGCCTTTCTTGTCTCCAGCCAGGTGGACTGGTCGTAATTCTTGATCTCCGCGTTGATGCCTACGGCAGCCAGCTGATCCTTGATGATCTCCAGAGTCATGGTGTTTGTGTCAGACGCAGAGCTGTCCGCCGCCAGCTCCATGGTAAAGCCGTCTCCATAGCCTGCCTCCGCCAGCAGCGCCTTCGCCCCCTCCGGGTCATAGGAAATCGGCTCCAGGCTCTGGTTGTAGCCGATCAGGCCATGGGGGAAGATTCCGCTTTCCAGCTGTCCGCGGCCGCCGTACATGGCGTCCAGAATCGCCTGACGGTCAATGGCCATCTGAACAGCCTTTCTCACTCTCACATCCTGGAAGGGCTCGATGTTGAAGTTCATGGTCACATAGGTGATGCCTACTCTGGGCGCCTCTACGATCTGATCCGGATAAGTGGCCGTAAACCGGTCAATGGCATCGGTCACAAAATCCAGGTCGATAATATCCAGCTCTCCGCTCTCAAACATCATGGTCTGGGTCTCTGTATCCGGCACAATCCGGATCACAACGCCCGGCAGAGCGGAAGGCTCCTTCCAGTAGTCATCGTTTCTCGTCAGAACCAGACTGTCATTGAAGGTCCAGGAAGCGAACTTAAAGGGTCCCGTTCCCACTGTCACCGCAGGATCCATACCGAACTGATCGCCGGCTGCCTCTGTGGCCCCGCTGTCGTAAATGGACGCGCCCGGTGTGGACAGGCAGGCAAGGAATCCAGCGAACGGCTCCTTCAGGGTAACCTTCAGCGTATAATCGTCCACGGCCTCCACGCCCTCCAGGGATTCCGCCGTGCCGTCCAGCACCTCCGCGGCTCCCCTGATCTGATCCACAGACTCGGTGTTCACCGTACCGGCTGCCGTCAGCATCCGGTTGAAGGTGTAAACCACGTCCTCCGCCGTAAAGTCGCTGCCGTCGTGGAACTTAACCCCCTGGCGCAGATGGAAGGTGTATTCCATCCCGTCCGGGGAAATCTCCCAGCTCTCCGCCAGACTCGGCTGAATACTGGAGGTGCCGTCATCGGCCACCTGGATCTCCACCAGCCTGTCATAAATATTCCACGGAATCTCATAATCCTTTGTCGTCTTCTGCACATCCGCCGTCTGAATGTCAGCGTTGAGCACAGATACCAGAAAGCCTGTGGTATCAACCTCAGTTCCGGCAGTCACAGCCCCCTCTGCCTGACCGGCATCCGCCGTCCCCGCCGCGCTGGTCTGGGTATCTGCCGTACCGCCTCCGCCGCATCCCGTCAGAGACAGTCCGGCCGCCGCTGCCGCCGCAAGAATCAAAGTGACGCTTTTTCTCATAATCGCTCCTCCTCTTCCTCTCAGAGACCAGAAAAAAGGTGCAGTCCCTCCGCGGGGCTGCACCTTCGCATACGGAATCTGTTCTCTGAGAACTTTGCTTTAATTCTTCTTATCATAACATACAGAAATCCGTTTTTCAACTGTTTTCAGTTAATTTTTCTTCGGATAGAAGCCGCTGGGCGCTTCGCTTAAGTTGATCATAATGTTCTTCATCTGCGTGTAATGCTCCAGAATCACCTTATGAGTCTCCCGTCCGATACCGGAGGTCTTGTATCCTCCGAAGGGCGCTCCTTCCGGAATGGCATTGTAGGTATTCACCCACATACGCCCGGTCTCCACGGCTCTCGATACCCGCAGAGCCTTGTTAATATCCCTTGTCCACACAGCGCCGCCGAGGCCGTAGTCGCTGTCATTGGCCATGGCAATTACCTCGTCCTCTGTCTTAAACCTGATAATGCAGGCCACCGGTCCGAAGATTTCCTCCCTGGCAACGGTCATGTCGTTGGTCACATTACCAAGCAGGGTGGGCTGCAGGAAGCATCCGTCCTTTAAATCCCCGTCCGTTATCTGAGAGCCTCCGCAGAGCACCCGGGCGCCCTCAGCCTTTCCGTCCTCGATGCACTTCAGAATCTTATTCATCTGACGCCGGTCGATCTGGCTTCCCATCTGTGTATCCGGCTCCCAGGGAAGTCCGACCTTCACCTGATTAAACCGCTTCACAGCCTCCTCCACAAACTTATCGTAAATGGAATCCTGAACAAACACTCTGGAACCGGCGCAGCACACCTGGCCCTGATTGAAAAGAATGCCCATCTGCAGGCCGTCCATCGCCATCTCCCAGTCGCAGTCCTCAAAGAAAATATTCGCGGACTTTCCGCCCAGCTCCAGAGTAGCCGGAATCAGCTTCTCCGCCGCGGCAAGCGCCACGCTGCGGCCAACCTCCGTGGATCCGGTAAAGGCAAGCTTGCGGAAGCCCTTATGCTCCAGCATATACTGGCCGGATTTGGAACCGCTTCCGGTAATTACGTTGAATACGCCGGCCGGAATCACATCCTGCACCAGTCTTGCAAACTCCAAAACGCTGAGCGACGTGGTGCTGGAAGGCTTAAACACAGTGCAGCAGCCGCTGGCCAGCACCGGCGCCAGCTTCCAGGCCGCCATCAGAAACGGGAAATTCCACGGCACAATCTGTCCCACCACGCCGATCGGCTCCCTTAAGATCAGGCTTAAGGTATTCTCTCCCAGCATATTGGCGCTGCCCTCCTCGGCCATAATACAGCCCGCAAAGTAGCGGAAATGCTGCGCTGCCATGGGGATATCCACCGCCTTTGTCTCGCGGATGGGCTTTCCGTTATCCAGGGACTCCACGAGAGCCAGATGATCCAGGTTCTCATCGATAATATCGGCAATTTTATTCAAAATAGCTGCCCGTTCATTGACAGACACATGCTTCCAGGTCTTAAATGCCTCCCAGGCAGCATCCACTGCCTCGTCCACATCCTCCTTTGTCGCCTCCGCGCAGGATGCCAGAACCTTCTGATCCGCCGGGCAGGTGGTCACAAAGGTCTTTCCGTCAGACGCATCCTTCCATGCGCCATTAATAAACAACTGATACGTTTCCTGCAGATTCACTTTATGCATAGTGCTTTCCTCCTTCATCAGAAGATATATCTTTATATCTATCTGTCTCGATTGTATCAGCTTCAAATTTAACTGTCAATTTAAGTATTTTATTCACAATTAATTGACATTTATTCCACAGACTCCGTTTTTTATTTAACATTTATCTCAATAAGTCCGGTCGGAAGATCCGAATATTCAGCGGCGATCGCCGTACTGTTCTTCTTTTCCAGCATTTTCCGCCGTGTTAAGTTTCTGTCAAAAATATGCCGTTTAAGCCTCCGGTTTCCTGCTCTTTCCCGGAAAATCCATAACAAAAAACCGGAGAAGTCTCCTTTTTATGAGATTTTTCTCCGGGTTTTCATCCAGTATTTCTTTTATTTTTTTAATATTTATCATTTTCTTCCAGGGCTGACAGAATATTAACAGGAGGTTCCGCGGCTTCTGCCTCAAATCCCCTCATCCTGCTCCAGCATGTCCAGCCATTCCAGGCAGCAGTCATGCCAAACCTGCCAGGCGGCATTCCTCGCCTCCTGAAGCTGCAGCAGCCTGGCGCAGGACTGTGGAAGCAGCTCCCTCGTCTCCGTCCAATAACTCTCCGACTCCCGGATTTCCTCAGCCAGCCTGGCGCACTGCTCCTCCAGCTGCCCATACCGTTCCCCCGCCGGCTCCAGCCTCTCTGAAATCAGCCGCAGCTTCCAGTCCAGATAAGCCTCGTCTGTGGAAATTTCCCGCAGGCGGCGGCGTTCCGCCTTCGGTACAGCCCGGATTCCGGCAATCAGAGCCGCGTCCTCCGCCTTCACTCTGGCCGCCATGGCAGTCCCCGATCCCGCCTGCTCCATCCGTTCCTGGCGCTCCAGATAATGCTCATATCCAAAGGGGTAGTACATCGCCCCCTGTCCCTCAAAAATCAGCACCGCATCCGCCACCTGACGGATAAAATACCGGTCATGGGACACAAAAAGGATTGTCCCCGTGTAAGCCTGAAACGCCGACTCCAGCACCTCCCTGGCCTGAATATCCATATGGTTCGTGGGCTCGTCAAGTATCAGAAAATTCGGCCGGCTCTGCAGAAGCTCCGCCAGGCAAAGCCGGGCTTTTTCCCCGCCGGACAGCCTGCTTACAGGTCTTGCCGCCTCTCTGCCGCCAAACAGATACGCCCCTAAAACAGACCGTACCTCCTTTTCTGTCAACGCCGGAAACAGGTCGTGAAAATGCTCCAGCACCGTTTTTTCTGAAGTCATTTCCGCCGTATGCTGATCAAAGTAGCCGATAGTCACCTGATTGCCCAGCTCACATTTCCCCTCCAGCTTCGGAATCAGTCCGGCGGCTGTCTTTAAAAATGTAGTTTTTCCTGCGCCGTTTGCTCCGATCAGACCAATCTTCTGCCCGCGGCGGATCCGCAGAGAAAGCTCCAGAAGCGGCCGCTCATAGCCGATTTTCAGATGCTCCGCCTCCAAAACCCACTTGCTTCCGGGAATCAGCGGGGCAATCTCCCCGGAAAAGATTCCTGTCCCGTCCTCCATCGGCTTTTCCACCGGCAGCATCCGCTCAATCTGCTTTTTCTTCGCTCTGGCAAAGGAAGACTTAGCCGGCTTATTCTTAAACCTGGCAATCACATCCTCCAGCCGCCTGATTTCCTGCTGCTGACGCTCATACGCCTTCCGTTGCAGCTCCCTGGCCTTTTTCTTCTCTCTCCGGTAATCCGTGTAGCCGCCGGCATAGCGCTTCAGCCTCTGTCCCTCCAGCTCATAAACCACCTGCGCCGTCCGGTCCAGAAAAAACCGGTCGTGGGACACCATCACCACCGCATGCTCATACTCCGTCAGATACCGCTCCAGCCACTGAACCGTTTCCATGTCCAGATGATTTGTAGGCTCGTCCAAAAGCAGAATATCCGGCTTTTCCAGCAAAAGCCGGATCAGAGCCAGCTTCGTCTGCTCTCCGCCGGAAAATTCCTTCAATTTCTTTTTCTTCTGCTCCCTGGAAAATCCAAAGCCGGTAAACAGACGGTCATACTCCAGCTCATACTCAAACCGCTGCCGGTCGAAGCTGTCCTTTCCCGGACAGTTCAGGAAAAGCTCCTCTTCCACGGTTCTCTCCCCGTCTGAAAACACCTGCTGCCCCAGCATTCCAACAGTCACCCGCCTGGCCGCTGTCACTCCCGGCCCCTGCCGCCTGTCATCCCGGTCCAGAGTCAGCTCTCCGGCAATCAGACGCAAAAGCGTTGTCTTTCCCGCGCCGTTCGCTCCAACTACGGCAATCTTTTCCGTTCCTCTTATTTCAAAATCAAAATGTGACAGCACCTGGGTTCCTCCGGCGGACAGGGTGCCGTCCGTAATCTGATACAGCATTTTTTATCCTCTTTACAATCATGCGAAAATCCATGTTTTTCAGCGCGTTTTATATCATAGGACGCATTTCCCCATGATAATATAAGAAAGGAACCAGATTGCTCTGATTCCTTCTTCATACGTGCGCGAGAAGATTCGAACTCCCGACACCTTGGTCCGTAGCCAAGTGCTCTATCCAGCTGAGCTACGCACACATATTGGATTTTCTGCGGCTTGACCGCCGCAACATGGTATATGATACTCCATGTGCGGCGATTTGTCAACCCTTTTTCCGGACAAAATTTACCGGACAGAATTCATTCTCAATTGCAAATTTAAAATCAACCCCTGTGTGGAATTAAACCTTACAAATCATTATTCCTCCAACAGTGGAGTTTAATCTTTCCGAATAATCCCTTATAATACTTTTCATAAATATGGCTGTTTCCTCCCGGCAGGAAGGAAATCTCTATGACTAAACAAAAACATTTAAAACTTGATGATCGGATCCTGATCGAAACAAAGTTTTCACCACGAGTGCTTTACTCAAGGACTTTGTAAGGTATGTTCCTCACGCAAGAACCGCTATTGCTGGTCCTGCGGGAAATGTTCTTCCTCCTGTCCTCTTTATGAGAAGTACGTCTGCCCGAAGCTTTCCAGTCCGCCTTACGTCTGTAACGGCTGCGCGGAGCGCTCTAAGTGCTCTCTCGAAAAACGTCTCTACAAAGCTTTTTCCGCACAGAAAGAGTACGAGCTCATGAAATCCGAAAGGTCTCTGTACGCCTATGTCAACAACGGCCTTTT
>JAUNGW010000180.1 GCA_030524245.1 Eubacteriales bacterium | reverse complement strand
CACCGAGACCTATCTGCTGGGCTACAGTTATGCGCCCATCGGGGAGAGCGGGGACTCGGAGTATCTGCTGCGGTACAATGAGAATTATTATTACCAGATATGGTACTGGCAGCAGCTTGCCGTTGGATCGGAGAGCGAGCGCGACCCGGAGGCCGACTGGGAGAGTGCGAAGAAGGTGTATCCCGACAAGTATGGATATTATAAAGTGGCCACGGGAGCGATGTACAATATTACGGAGCTGGGCGATCTGCTCCAGTGGAAAAACCAGCAGCTGAGAAAATTTGTAGAGCAAAAGAAGGTGGATTCCACGACCCCTCTGTTTACCCAGATCAACAGTGAGGCCATCGAGTATGTGGCCGATCTGGCGGACGGACAGCGTCTGGAACAGTATTTTTTCCAGGATCAGGAAAAGGGGTACTGCCCGCTGGTGGGAGCGGTGAGGGAGCGTTCCAGGACGCAGATAAAAGTACAGACCTCCAGGAGCTACACGATTGTCAAGGGGGAGGGAGAAAACCGGACGGAGGAATCTGTTACCGAGTCTGTGGATGTTGTTTACGCGGAAAAGGCACAGTTTCAGAAGGGTTCCGCCATTGAGCGGTTTTTTGTGCTCAGCAATGAGTCAGGTCTTTACATTACGCCTGGAATCGTTGAGGACGGCCGGTATTCTGCCGCTTACTGTTTACCTGGTATGTGTTTGCTGATGCGTTACGATAAATCATCGGCAATCGTGAATCCGCTGCGTGAAATCATGTTCCCTGGGGCCGGAGCGGATATGGGCGTGTATGTTTTAAATTCACTGGGTTGGCAGCCGTATGTGCTGGGAGCCGATCTGGAACATAAACGCCTTTTGATCAACACCCCGTCCCAGAGATGGGTCACGCTGATGGAATCCGATTTAAATCCGTCTGGGTACAAAAAAAGCGAGGAGGATGAGAAGCTGTTTACCGGGATGCAGCAGCAGGCCCGGAAAAGCGGTGGATACGATGCCTCCAAAGCCGATATTTACGGTAACCCGGACCGGTATGGCAGCGAGAATGTGCTGATTTTGGAGGAAGGCTCTCAGGTCAAAATTTTGTTCAGCACGATTTTTAACGGCATTCAGCTGTTTGAAGGCTCAACCGAGGGCGGGGTGCGCATGAACCAGAGCAGCAGCGGGACGATTTACCACCTTTCCGATTATCCGATTTATCAGGCCTGGCGGTCCGGCGACAGCCGCATCACGGCGGTCGGCTTTGACCGGACGGACGCGGATTACCGGGATATGGATATTGCCAGGGCCAGGATCTATGAGTTTGACATCAATACGCTGATGGAGGGGGCGGCCTCCAGACAGATTCCGTCCCAGGCGGACGGAAGCTCCCAGGGCGGATCGGGCGGGAACGGGTCGCAGGGCATGTCCGTGCCTGAGGATATGCAGCAGTACTGGGATGACGTCAAGAATGACCGGGAAAATAAACCCGAGCCCACCGGAACAGAAACACTGCCGGATGTAACGATCTATGAGACGGAACAAAACATGGGCAGGGCGTGGGAAGAGATTCGGGGAACAGGGGAATCACAGACAGAAGAGTCTGAATAATGCATAGAAAACAAGGAGGAACATTATGGCAAACAATGGGAACGTAAATTTTAGCGAGCAGCTGGATCGGATGCGCCGGAGCATGCGCCAAAGCTACTTTAAGGCATCGAAGGAGTATAAAGCGGTTGTAAACGCGCTTCAGGACGTGGTGGACTGTAAGGAAAAGAGGGTATTCGAAGGCACCGATCAAATGGTAGAAGCCCATGCGCGCCTGGGCGAGGCGTGTGACAAGTACTTAAAGACCAGGGAAGGGGCCCGGACGGGCAGAGGCAAGGAGCGTCTGGGGATCGTGGGTACGGTTTACCGCCTGCAGCAGCAGGAGGTGGAAGGCATAAACGCAATGAGAAGTCCCTCTACCAAGTTTGAAAATTTTGGAGCCACATGGGGCGATGTGCTGGCGGAGCAGAGAATCCGGGAAATCGACGTTACGGGGATGGAGCTGCAGACGGTGGGAGCGGGAAGCAATACGCGAAATGTTGTGCCCATGGGCGATAAGGTGGGATTTTTCACGGACAATCAAACGCTGTTAAGCCCGGAAGAATTCTACACAAAGCGGGCGAATGCGGCGAATCATCCCCAGGTAAAAGCGGTGTATCAGAATCTTGCAGCGCTTGGGGGGAATGCGTCCCTGGAGGGCAGCGCGTCATCAGCACTTCAGTATGAAGATTTTAATGAGTCTTATAGGAAAGATATAGAAGAGGATTCATCAATCATGAGTGCAATCGGATGGAATAATATGTCGCAGGAGGCAAGGAATGAATTTTTAACAGATGGAAAAGAGGTCGGCAGATTTGGCAATATCCTCTGGAAGGTAAAAGATCAGGGGGGAGTGGAAGCAGGGGCCAATCTGCCAGTAAGAAACGTCGCTTCCACCAGACTTGCGGAACTGCTCGGGGAAGGTAATTTGTTGGCAAAGTCGGAGAAGTTCCGCTTAAAGAACGGCACGGAGATCAGGGAGGGGGTGATGATGGACGCAGCCAAAGGCATAGATTGTAATTCAACCAATCAAGACCATATTCAAAAATTCGCAAAAGCAGATGATTTTTCAGATCCGAATCTGCAAAGGCAGGTGACGAATCTCGAAGTGATTGATTATTTGGCGGGCCAGACAGACCGGAACCCCAGCAATATATTTTACCAGTTCAGCGAAGAGGCGGGGGGAAAACCGAAGCTGATCGGGATACAGGGGATTGATAATGACGCGGCGTTTGGGAATAAAACCGACAAGATAATTGGGGATTCCGTCATGGTGACCGATATCACAATGGTTGATGCGGATTTGGCGGCGAACATACAGCGCGTGGACCGGCCGACGCTTGAATACACATTTGGGGATATCTTAAGTCCCAATGAGATCGGCGCATTGGACCAGCGTTTTAATACTGTAAAGGATCAGCTGAAAAATGCAAGATTGATGCAGCCGGGAGACTGGAATCTTGAGACCTGTGCGGAGGTGTCAGGACATTTCAGATACTTGGGGAAAATCAAAGAGAAATTTGAAGAGAAAAAGGATAAGGTAATTCATGATGAGAAGGAGTCCGCGCCCGTCACTCAGGAAAAGGAAGAAAACGCCCCCGAGA
>JAUNGW010000179.1 GCA_030524245.1 Eubacteriales bacterium | reverse complement strand
CGGTAATGGAACGGATTGTCCATGCCGTGAATTGGATGAACCTTGCAGGTTTTGCCAAACAGGGACTGCAGAAAGGCCTGCTTGCGCTTCAGCTGTTCCTCATAGGGCATATCCAGGTACTGGCAGCTTCCGCAGCGTCTGGCCGCCGGACAAAGGCTGCTTTTTCCTCCTGTATTCCTTCTGTTTGGTTTCTTTCTGTTTTCCATAGTCATTCCGTTCATGCTTCTCCTTGTTTTTATCCTGTAAATACTGATTTCCTTTACGCTGTAAGTCCTGCTCCCTTGCAAATCCTCTTGCTTTTTTCTCACATTTCGCTATAATAAACTGCAAAACAAGCATAAAGGAGATGTTGTCTCATGGAAACTCATTTAGATTCTGTGCTTTACAGCGGACGCCCCTTAGAGGAAGCCGGACGGCTGCCAAAGGAGCTCCGCACCTATGACCTGCTGGACCGGCTGGGGATTTCCTATTGGCGGCTGGACCATGAGGCCACGGCCACCATCGAGGCCTGCCGCGATGTGGACAAGATCCTCGATATTGAAATATGCAAAAATCTGTTTCTGTGCAATGCTCAGAAAACAGATTTCTATCTGCTGATGATGCCCGGGCACAAAAAATTCAGGACAGCCTGTCTGTCGAAGCAGATCGGCAGCGCCAGGCTGTCCTTCGCCGGCCCGGAATATATGGAGCGGTTTCTTGATCTGACCCCCGGCTCTGTCAGCGTGCTGGGTCTGATGAACGATACAGAAAACCGCGTTCGTCTTTTGATTGATCAGGATGTGATCGATCACCATCCCTTTATCGGCTGCCACCCCTGCATCAATACATCCAGCTTAAAGATTGCAACCAGGGATCTTCTGGAGGTGTTTCTGCCCAATGTGCACCATGATTACACCATCGTCAATCTTCCCTGGGAATGACAGCTGTCCTGGTTCTTTTTATCCGTTTTTATCTGCTCACCGGCTGCGTCGCCTGGCGCAGCCACTGCTTTTCTTCTCCGTCCAGATATGGCGAAATCTTTTCGTATACCTGAGCATGGTATTCATTCAGATATGCCAGATCCTCATCGGTCATCAGGGAAACATCCAGCGGCTCCGTATCAATCGGCACACAGGTCAGAAACTCAAACCGGAAAAACTGTCCGTAGCCGGTTTTCTCATCCTCTTTGCAGAACATCTGATTCTCTGTCCGGATGCCGTGGCTTCCCTCTATATAAAGTCCCGGCTCATCCGAGCATACCATGCCTGCCATAAACGGAGCGCTGTCCTGACGCTCCGGAACTACCCGGAAGCGGATTCCGATGGGACGTTCATGGACGTTCAGCAGATAGCCGATCCCATGTCCGGTGCCGTGATTATAGTCCAGCCCCCGCTTCCAGAACACCTCTCTGGCCACATAGTCCAGGCTTAAGCCGCTGCAGCCCTGAAGGAACTTCACGTGCCCCAGGCGCAGCATACTCATCAGCACCAGGGTGTAATGCTCCCGCTCCTCGTCAGTCACAGGCCCCAGCGCAAGGGTTCTCGTAATATCCGTGGTTCCTTCCAGATACTGTCCGCCGGAATCCACCAGATAAAGCCCCTTAGGCTCCAGCACAGCGCAGCTTTCAGGAACCGCGTGGTAATGACACATGGCCGCATTTGCCCCATAAGCGGAAATGGTAGTGAAGCTCTGGTCCAGCGCCCCGCCGTCCAGACGCATCTGGTCCAGCTTTTCCGCCACGCTGCACTCTGTCATAGGCTCTTTGCCGATATTCTTCTTCATCCAGTAAATGAATTTTGTCATGGTGACGCCGTCCTTTATGTGGGCGGCTTTCATATTTTCGATCTCCACCGGATTCTTGCAGGATTTGGCAAGCACCGTAGGATTCATCCGGTCGATGATCTGGTTGCTGCTGTCCAGGGACTTCAGCAGAGTGTAATTTACCTTTCCGCTCTCCAGCAGGATTCTGCTGCCCCTGATATCCTTTACCTGGCTGTATATGTCCATGTAGGGGTACAGCTCCACGCCCAGCCCCTTTAAATACGCCTCCGCCTGCTCCGGCACTGACGCCGGATTTACAAAGAAGCGGATGCTGTCCTTTGTCACCAGCAGATAGGACAGAACCACCGGATTGCAGGGAATATCATTGCCCCGGATATTCAGAAGCCATGCAATGTCGTCCAGTGTGGTCAGCAGATGATAACCGGCGCCGCAGCCATCCATCTGTCTGCGCAGGGCCGCGATCTTGTCCGCAGCCGGTTCTCCCGCATACCTTTCTTCCAGAATCCAGATGGGATTTTCCGGCAGAGCCGGACGGTTCTCCCAGATCTCATCCACCAGCGCCGCCCTGTAATTCAGGGAAATGTGCTTTCCGGAAAACCGCTTCTCCAGATCCTCGCCCATTTTTCCGTTAATTACGCGCCCGTCGAAGCCCAGAACCGCCCCCTCCGGCAGATGCTCCTCCAGAAATGTCTCCAGAGACGGCACCTGCGGCTGTCCCATTTTCATAAGCTCCACTCCGGTGCCGGAAAGCTCTGCCCCGGCCTGCACAAAGTACCGGCCGTCTGTCCACAGGCCGGCCCAGTCCTGCATAATCACAGCCGTTCCGGCGGAGCCGGTAAAGCCGGTAATATACCTGCGGCAGGCAAAATGCTCTCCCACATACTCTGATTCATGATAATCGGAGGTGGGCACCAGGCAGGCGTCCACGCCCCGTTCCTTCATCAACGCCCGCAGCCGGGCAATTCGCTCTGTAATCTTGTTCATTCTTTATTCTCCTTTATTTCATGGCGTCCTCAATCGCTGCCGCAATGCCCTCGCTGTAGGTCGGGTGAGCACGCATGGCCATGGACAGCTGCTCCGCGGTCAGGGAGTTGGCGATGGCCGTAGCCATCTCTCCGATCATATCTGTAGCACGCGGACACACAATCTGTGCTCCCACAATAGAATTGGAATATGCTTCAAACACCAAGCGGATAAAACCGGCCTCCTCCCTGGAAATAATGGACTTGCCGTTCCCGTCCATGGTATATACGCCGCAGCGCACCTTCATGCCAAGATTTCCCGCAGTCTGCTCTGTAATGCCAACCGTGGCAATCTCCGGCTCGGTGTAAATGCAGTTGGGCACGATCGGCAGGGATACGTACATGCCGTTGGGCACCACCTCCAGCCGGACCGTATGATGCACGCCTGCAATGCTCTCCACC
>JAUNGW010000178.1:1405-3201 GCA_030524245.1 Eubacteriales bacterium | reverse complement strand
AAGAGGTTTCGGTCTCTTCCCTTTATTTTTGCCAATGATAATTATACTCTAAGCAATATTTTACACATCCGCGCATTTTTGTGCTATGATAATCCATAGCACACAGGCATTTCCCTGAAAATCAGGCAACTGGAAGGATAAAAACAATGAAGAAAATCACAATGACTACCCCTCTGGTAGAAATGGACGGCGATGAAATGGCCGCAATCCTCTGGAAGGAGACAAAAGAAAAGCTGATTCTGCCTTTCGTGGATCTGAACGTGGATTACTATGATTTAAGCATGTGGAACCGGGACAGAACCGAGGATCAGGTGACCATTGATTCCGCCATGGCCACAAAAAAATACGGCGTGGCAGTAAAATGCGCTACCATTACGCCGAACCTGGAGCGTGTTCAGGAGTATAACTTAAAGAAAATGTGGAAAAGCCCCAACGGCACCATCCGGGCGCTGCTGGACGGAACGGTATTCCGGGCGCCGATTCTGATTAAAGGCATCGAGCCCTATATTAAATCCTGGAAGGAACCCATTACTCTGGCCCGCCATGCCTACGGCGACCTGTACCGGGGCACCGAGATGCGCATTGAAGCTCCGGGAACCTGCGAGCTGGTATTTACGGCCGAGGACGGTACAGAAACCAGGGAGCTGATCCACCGTTTTTCCGGTCCGGGCGTGGCCCAGGGCGTTCACAATCTGGATAAGTCCATCCGCAGCTTTGCCCGCTGCTGTATGTCCTACGCGCTGGATGTGAAGCAGGATCTGGTCTTCTCCGCCAAGGATACCATTTCCAAGGTCTATGACCGGACCTTCCGGGAGATCTTTAAAGAAGTGTTCATGAACGAGTTTATGGAAGCGTTTGAACATGCAGGCATCACCTATACCTACTGCCTGATTGACGACGCGGTGTCCCGGGCGGTGAAAAATCCCGGCGGATACGTCTGGGCCTGCCAGAACTATGACGGAGACGTAATGAGCGATATGCTTGCCACTGCCTATGGTTCTGCCGCCATGATGACCTCTGTGCTGGTATCCCCTGACGGGTGCTACGAATATGAGGCTGCCCACGGCACGGTCCGCCGTCATTATTACAGCTACCTGGAAGGCGGAGTCGCCTCCACCAATCCGCTCGCCATTATTATGGCCTGGGCCAACGCGCTTTCCAAGCGCGGAGAGCTGGACAAAAACCAGCCGCTGATGGATTTTGGCCGGAATCTTCAGGACGCAACGATTCAGACGGTAGAAAGCGGAATTATGACCAAGGATCTGAAAAAGGTTACCACAATTCCAGATCCCCATGTGGTAACCGGTCTCCGTTTTATTGAAATTGTCCAGAAGCGTCTGGAGGAAATCTGCCAGCAGACAGCTATTCCTGCTGTCCCAGAAGATAATTGATAAACTGCTGCGCCGTCCGCCCGGAAATCCCTCCGTGGCTCAGCTCCCACTTATTTGCCTCCGCCCGAAGCTGCTGCTGCTCCATGACAACGCCCGCCTTTTGGGCCAGCTCCTCCACGATGTGGAAGTACTCCTTCTGAGAAGGCTTGGAGTAGCAGATCGTCACGCCGAACCGGTTCACCAGGGACAGCTTCTCTTCCATGGTATCCGACCGGTGCATGCCGTTGTCGTGCTCCATATCGTCCCTGTCGTTCCAGTTCTCCTTAATCAGATGGCGGCGGTTGGAGGTGGCATAAATCAGGATATTGTCCGGCCTGGTCTCCACGCCTCCCTCAATCACCGCCTTTAAGAACTTATACTCCACCTCGAACTCCTCAAAGGACAGATCATCCATATAAATGATAA
>JAUNGW010000178.1:0-1395 GCA_030524245.1 Eubacteriales bacterium | reverse complement strand
CGGTAATTCCTGTTTTTGATCTGGGCAATCACCGCCGAAAGGTCCTTAAACTGATGCTTGTAAATCTCAATCATCCGCAGGCCCTGGCCGTAAAATTCATTGACAATCGCCTTGATGCTGGTAGATTTTCCGGTTCCGCTGTCGCCAAATAAAAGCACATTGTTCGCCTTTTTCCCCTCGACAAAGGCCTTCGTATTGTCAACCAGCTTCTTTTTCTGGATCTCATAGCCCACCAGATCGTCCAGCACCACCGCGTCCATGTTGTTGATGGCCACAAAATCCACCAGGCCGTCCTCTCTGGAGCGGATCCGAAACGCCTTATTCAGGCCGAACATGCCCACGCCGTATGCCTTGTAAAAGCCGGTCACACAGTCGAAAAACTCATGCTCGTCCCCGGCCTGCTCAAGCCTCAGGCTTAATGCCTGCACCTTGTCGCTGACATTTTTATTGTACATCAGCTCCTTCTTGCCGATGGCGCGGTAATCGGAAATTCGCGAAAAGCAGTCCACCCCAAGATACTCCTCCAGCGGGCCGAAATCATAGTGAAACAGATCAAGGAACGCCCGGAAATCACCCTTCGCGAAGTAATTGACGCTGCCCTCATTGGCTCCCACCTTCTCGCAGGTAATGCTGAAGGGGTTTTCATTGGTAATCAGCAGAAACGTCAGATAGTTGTGCCACAGATTCCTGTCAAAGCCGTAGTCCGTGGCCACCTGCAGGAGACGCTTCATCTGGGTAAAAACGCGGGTGGACAGTTCTTCCTTCGTCTGGCTTTTGTCATCCATCTTCCGCACAATATCCGCCAACTCCATCAATATGGTATCCTTCGGCATATCGCCGTATATCATCAATCTGGAAACAATCTTATACATCGGCGTTCTCCTTTCCGCTCATCTCATCATGCTCTTTTCTGATCTCCTCGTAAAGCCGGCTGAAGGTCCAGTCAATATTCGTCTCTGTCACAACGGCCTTCAGCTCGATCTTCGGAACGCCTGCCTTCCGCAGGTTATGCAAAAGCTCATCCAGACGGCGTCCGGAAAATTTATGCATCACCAACATCTCTTCCTCAAGAACCGGAAGCTCCGCCGCTTTTTCCTGCTCTGCGCCGCAGTCCCGGATTCCAAGCAGGCTGCCCACAGTCTCCGTCACCTGATCCGGACCAATGTTTTTGATGCGGATGCCCATACGCACCAGCACCCCCTTAAGCTTTACAACCTTTTCCGACTGCTGCGGAGTGTAATAAAGTACTGTCTCGCGAACTGCATTTCTCATCATCATACGCCTTTCCTCCATATATGGAAAAACCCCGAACCTCCACAGAGATCCAGGGTATCCAGTAAATGCCGCAGGCCGGAATCGAACCGGCACGGGAGATTAGTCCCGCAGGATTTTAAG
>JAUNGW010000177.1 GCA_030524245.1 Eubacteriales bacterium | reverse complement strand
TACGCATCCACCTGGCTTAACAACCGCCGGTGGGAGGACGCGCCCAAGCTGCCGGAGGCGGAGGAGGCCCCCAGGCCCAAGCGGTACGTCCGCACGGAGATCATCGACGGAGAGGAGGTGGACATCTATGAGTGACACAGGATACCAGGCCCTGGACGCGGAGCAGGCGGTGCTGGGCTCCATGCTCATCGACGCCGCCTGCATTGCCCCCACGGCGGCCCGGCTGCGGGATAAGGACTTTGCCCTGGCACTCAACCAGGGCATCTACCGGACGCTGGTGGACATGGACCTGGCTGGCATGCCGGTGGACGGCATGACGGCGGCTGCGGAGCTGATCCGCCGCCAGGTGGCGGAGGAGGCCGCCATCCGGTCTTACCTGGTGCAGCTGATGGACGTGACCCCCACCAGCGCCAACGTGGCAGAGTACGCCCAGATCGTCCAGGACTGCGCCCGGCGCCGGGGCCTCCGGGACGCCCTCCGGGCGGCGGTGCAGGACCTGGACGCCCACCTCCCCCAGGAGGACGTGGCGGCGGCCTTGGAGGCCGTGCTCTCCGACGCCGGGGCCAGGGCATCCGGGGACCTGCTGACCCCCGCCCAGCAGGTGGACCGGTTTTTCGCCCGCCGGGAGCGGATCGACGGCGGCGCCGTGCCCTACGTCCGCACAGGCCTCCGGCAGCTGGATAAGCTGCTGGGAGGCGGCATGATGGACGAGGGGCTGTATTTCCTGGCGGGCCGGCCCGGCATGGGCAAGACCGCCCTGGGGCTGTCCATCGCGGAGTATGTGGCGGCCAACGTGGGGCCGGTGGCCATGATCTCCATGGAGATGTCCGACGCCCAGCTGACGGCCCGCCGCCTGGCGGCCCTGGGCAAGCTGGACAGCAGCGTGGTGCTGACGGAGGCCCTGACCGATGACGAGTACCGGCGGGCCGCAGAGGCCGCCCGGGTCATCGGCAAGACGCCCCTCTACGTCACCGCCGGCAGGGCCTACACGCCGGAGCGTGTGGCCTCCATCGTCCGGGGCCGCAAGGGCTGCCGCCTGGTGGTGGTGCCGCTGCGGTATGGCGCAGGAGTGAAGGGCAAGGTGGTGGAGGCCATCTACAACGGTTCGGTGATTGTGACCACCTCCATCGGCGCCGAGGGAATTCCCCAGGCAGAGCGTGTCATGAAGGTGGCCGATGAGCCGGAAGCCTTTGCAGAGCAGGTAGTAAGCCTCTACGGAGACTTGAAGGCCTGCGGGGCCATGGCCATGGAGACGCAGAAATACATCAGAGATTATTTCAGCGTGGACGCGGCCTGGGACGTGATCAAAGATGATTTTACGAAAGAGTAGGGCTTAAAGGAAAAGCAGACCTGCCTGGGAACAAGACCGGGGCAGGCCTGCTTTTGTGATGCATGGACGCTGGCGTCAGCGTGTGCCAGGTTACGAAAGGAAGATCAGGATGGAAATTCGTTATCCGGAGTATTATAAGAAATTCCGATGTCTGGCCGGGGAGTGTCCCGATACCTGCTGTGCGGGCTGGGAGATTCTGGTGGATAGGGAAAGCGAAAAAAGATACCGGGAGGTGTACAGGACCGACAGAAACTTCGGCGCGAAGTTAAGGGCCCATATCCGTCATGGACGGATTGGTGGCAGCGGAGAGCTTTGTCCCTTTCTGGACGAAGGGGGCTTGTGTGAGATTTACAGAAAGCTGGGGGAGGATTCCCTTTGCCGCACATGTAAACGGTATCCCCGCCATGTGGAAGACTATGGAAATCTCCATGAGGTGGTTTTGCTTCTTTCCTGTCCAGAGGTGTGCCGTCTTGTGCTGGAGAATCATTCCGGGGAGTATTATGTCAGGAAACAGCCCGGACGTCAGGGGAATCTGGATGGAATTGACGGGAAATTCCTGAAGCTGCTTCTGAAGGTAAGGGAGCGGGCATGGGAAATCGGAAAGGACCGGAAAATTCCGATGGATGAACGGCTCTTTTTGGCTCTGGCATTGGGGCATGACGTGCAGGGGACGCTGGGCCGGGACGCGGAAACGTGCGGCTCCTTTAAAGAGGCATATAAGGTCCTGGAAAGAAAGCCTGGGAGAAGTACCGGCTGTGCCAAAGGCAGGGAGCTGGAACGGTTTCTGCTTATGGGAGATTTCATGGAGACGCTCACAAAACTGGAACCGGTGGGCGGCTTGTGGGATGGAATGCTGGAAGCGTGCAGGCGGAGTCTGTACCATGAACCGGACAGCAGAAAGCGGTACGGAAGGGACCGGGAGCAGTTCCTTTTGAAAAATCCGGGACTTTCCATACAGTGGGAACGGATTTTTGAATATTTTCTGTATTCTTTTTTGCTGGCGGCTCTCTATGACGGGGACTTGTATACAAAAGTCAAAATGGCTGTTTTCTGCACCCTGGCCATTGAGGAGCTTAATCTGGCTTCCTGGAGAGAACAGGACGCGGCAGTTTCTGTGGAGGACCAGATAAAAATCTGCCATGTGTTTGCACGGCAGATAGAAAACAGCGATGGGAACAGGCTGGAGCTGGAGCGCAGGTTAAAAGGAAAGGAATTTGGGATCCGGCGGGTGAAAACGGCTCTGTCCGTTTAAATCCATCCGCCGTCAAGTTGAATCACCTGTCCGGTCAGATAGGCGGGGGATTCCGTGAGGGATAAAACCATACGGGCCACCTCGTCCGGAGTTCCCATGCGGCCTGCAGGGATTTCCTCTAAGAGCGCACCGGCTTCTTCCTCAGATAGAAAACGGTTCATGTCCGTGTCAATGGCTCCGCAGGCAATGGCGTTGACCTGGATATGGGAGGGAGCTAACTCTTTGGCAAGGGCCCGGGTGAGGGCGTTGACACCGCCCTTGGAGGCCGAGTAGGCAGCTTCACAGGAGGCGCCGCAGACGCCCCAGACAGAGGAAATATTAATGATATGGCCGGCCTGCTTTTGGACCATGGAAGGGATGGCTAACTTGCAGCAGTGAAAGACCGAGGATAAGTTGGAGGCAATCAGGCTGTCCCACTCCTCAAAGTCCATATCCTGTAAAAGTCCGATCCGGGAGATTCCCGCGTTGTTTACCAGAATGTCCACGGAGCCGAAGGCTTTTGCGATTTCTTCAAACAGGCGGATGCAGTCCTCTTTTTTCCCCACGTCTGCACATACAGCCAGACAGGGAACGCCAAGGTTCAGGATTTCCTTCTCCGTTTCCTTTAGAGCCGGGAGGCTGCGGGCGCAGTTGATGACAACGGAAAAACCCAGAGATGCGTATTTTAAAGCGATGGCTCTGCCGATTCCGCGGG
>JAUNGW010000019.1:8541-28377 GCA_030524245.1 Eubacteriales bacterium | reverse complement strand
CTCTCAATCGTCGCTGGACTAGCCATAAAACTCTTCATTGGTTAACCTCCTGTTAAACTACATGATTCTTAATCAACTTTATAGTAAAATGCCTACTCCGGGGCTTTGGTTTAAGCATTTCCACCTAACGTCACAGTTATACATTATATCCCACGCACTCTTGCGTGTCAAGCACTTTCTTCCACTGTTTTCAGGGTTTTTCCTGCCATAACAGCCCTGTTTCAGGCCTCTTCCTGTCCGTTCTTTCCGTTATTCTTTTCGTCGTTTCTCCCGCCGTCCTCCGCGCAGTACCAGACAGGCGCCGAAGCGCCTCCGGCGGCGGATAAAAACTGTTTTTTCTCATCTTTATCCAAAAGCTCCAGGTAAAAGCCGTCCTGCTCCGGGCTGCATGTCCGGATTACATAGTAGCCGTACCGGTCCTTCGTCTTTAAGCGGCAGCCTTCGGCATCGGCCACGTAGACGCGGCTTGCGCCGTTCTGAAAGGCATGATGGATATTGCGCTTTAATACCCGCTCCCACTCTGCCTCCTCACAGCGCTCCACGAGAAAATACGCCGCCTGGTTCTGCCTGATATGAGACTGCAGAATCCGGTAGCGCCAGTGGCGGTTCGCGGCAGTCTGCCAGTCCGGAAGCTCCTTTTCATATTCCATGCTGACCAGCGTAAGGCCTCTGGCAGGCGCCGTCTCTCCGGCCTGCTGCCGGTCTCTGGCCTCCAGAATCTCCTCCACATGCTCCGGCGGGTACATGCCTGAGCCAACCCGGAGCAGGGTTCCTGCAATGATCCTCACCATATTATAGAGGAAACCGCTGCCGCTGATACGGATGGATATCATGCCATCCTCCGCCTGCACTGTCTGCAGGCTGTAAATAGTCCGCACCGTGTCCTCCGCCTGAGTCCGTACCGTGCAGAAGCTCTTAAAATCATGCTCTCCGATCAGATACTGTCCTGCCTGCTGCATGCTCTGCACATTCAGGGGATAATGAGAGAAATGAGCGTAGAGCCGTTCCAGCGGCATGGGAATCCGGCTGTTCATAATCCGGTATTCATAGGTTTTGACGCAGTTCGCCTTTCGGGGATGCCAGTCCGGCGGCACCTCGCAGGAGCTTTGTACCCGGATATCCTCCGGCAGCTTCTGATTGACCGCCAGACAGATCTTGTCCGCCGGCATCCGGTTCTCCGTATCAAAGACCGCCACATTTCCTCTGGCATGAACGCCGGAATCTGTCCGGCTGGCGCCTGTGACCTGAACAGGCTCTTTTAAAAGCGCCGACAGCTCCCGGTTTAAAACCTCCTCTATGGTCACGCCGTTTGGCTGAAGCTGCCATCCGCAGTAATTGGTTCCGTCATAGGCAACCACCAGCATTACCCGCTTTGTCACTTGCTTCCCGTCTCCATTTCTGCTATATAAATCTGGTTCCGATGATAATGATCATGTATACCGCATACACTCCGTATGCCGACCGGTCCCGTCCCGCATATTTTAACGGCTTCATCTTCGTTCTGCCTGCGCCTCCGTGATAGCAGCGGGCCTCCATGGCCATGGCCAGATCCGTGGCCCGCCGGAATGCAGAAATAAACAGCGGCACCAGAAGCGGCACCATGCTTTTCGCCTTCTGAATCAGATTGCCGCTTTCAAAATCAGCGCCTCTGGCCATCTGGGCCTTCATGATCTTATCCGTCTCCTCCACCAGAATCGGAATAAACCGGAGCGCAATGGACATCATCATGGAAACCTCATGCACAGGAACTCCAACCTTATTTAAAAATCCAAGGCTCTTTTCCAGCCCGTCCGTCAGCTGGTTCGGCGTGGTGGTAAGGGTCATCACCGAGGAGCCGATTACCAGATAAATCAGCCGCACAGCCATAAAGCCGGCCATCCGCACGCCCTCCCAGGTCAGCTTTAAAAAGCCGATCTGAAAAATCACCCGGCCCGGCGTCAGAAACAGGTTAAAGCTGACGCTGATCAGCAAAATAACCAGAATTGCCTTCAGTCCCCGCACCATAAACGGAAAAGGCACCTTCGACAGCCGGATCGCGCCAAATAAAAATACCGTAGCCGCCGCATATCCCAAAAGATTGTCCGCCAGAAACAACGACACGATAAATACCAGCGTGCCGAACAGCTTTGTCCGCGGATCCATCCGGTGCAGCACCGAATCCACCGGATAATACTGGCCTAATGTAATATCTCGTATCATACCTGTCCGCTCGTCCTTCCCTCCGGCTCTAAAAGCGCCAGAATCGCATGCTTCGCTTCCTCCACCGTGGTAATATCATCGGCTATCGGCACTCCGTGCTCCCTCAGATTATGTACAATATACGTAATCTGAGGCGCCGCCAGCCCTATTTTCTCCAGCTCCCGGTAATGGCGGAATACCTCCTTCGGCGATGCGTCAAATACCTTCTCGCCGTGATTCATCACCATAATCCGGTCTGCATACCGGGCCACATCCTCCATACTGTGGGAGACAAGGATGATCGTCATATGCCTTTCCCGGTGAAGCTGTGCAATCTCGTCCAGAATCTCATCCCGGCCCCGGGGATCCAGCCCGGCCGTCGGCTCATCCAGAATCAGCACCTCCGGCCGCATGGCCAGCACGCCGGCAATAGCCACCCGCCGTTTCTGTCCGCCCGACAGCTCGAACGGAGACTGCTCCCAGAACCGCTCCTCAAGCCCAACCTGCTTTAAGGCCTCCCTGGCCCGTTCTTCCACTTCTTCTTTGCCAAGGCCCTGGTTTTTCGGTCCAAAGCACACGTCGGAAAATACGTCCACCTCAAACAGCTGGTGCTCCGGATACTGAAAAACCAGCCCCACCTTGCTGCGCAGCGCCTTCATATCATAACCGTCCTGGTAAATATTTTCTCCATTATAATATAGCGCGCCGCTGCTGGCCCGCAAAAGCCCGTTCAAATGCTGGATCAGCGTGGATTTGCCTGATCCGGTGTGGCCGATCAGACCGATAAACTGGCCGTCTTCAATTTCAAAATTCACATCCCTCAGGGCGTACTGCTCATACACCGTACCCGCCCCGTAAATGTAATTCAAATGCTCTGCCCGAATTGACATGTCATTCACCCTCCAGCCTTACCTGCTCCGGAAACCGTTTCTTCATAACAGGAAGAAGCTGCTTCATCAGCTCGTCCATGGTCAGAATCCCGTCAGAAAGCTCCAGCCCCGCCTGCTTCAGCTCCCAGGCAAGCTCTGTCACCTGCGGCACATCCAGCCGGTACGCCTTTAACTCCTTCACTCTGGAAAATACCTCCCGCGGAGTTCCGTCCATCACCAGCCGGCCGTCATCCATGACAATCACCCGGTCTGCGTCAATGGCTTCTTCCATATAATGGGTGATCAGCAGCACCGTGATATGCTCCCGCCGGTTCAGCTCATGAAGGGTCGCGATCACCTCCCGCCGGCCGTTGGGGTCCAGCATGGCCGTCGGCTCATCCAGAATAATGCATTCCGGCTTCATCGCCATAATTCCGGCAATAGCCACCCGCTGCTTCTGGCCGCCGGACAGCTTGTTCGGCGACTTCAGCCGGTAGGCCGTCATGCCCACGGCCTCCAGGCTTTCATCCACCCGTTTCCATATCTCGTCTGTGGGAACGCCAAGATTTTCCGGGCCAAATCCCACATCCTCCTCCACAATATTTCCTATGATCTGGTTGTCCGGATTCTGGAAAACCATGCCAGCCGTCTTCCTGATATCCCAGATATGGCTGTCATCCCTGGTGTCCATGCCGGAAATCCAGACCGTGCCGTCCGTAGGCAGAAGAATGCCGTTTAACTGCTTGGCAAACGTGGATTTTCCGGAGCCGTTGTGGCCGAGAACCGCCACAAAATCGCCTTTGCGGATATCCAGCGTCAGCTCGTCAATCGCCCGGCTTACCTCCTCTACGTGATCCTCCTCGTCCCGGCGGATGTAATCATATATTAATTTGGAAGCTCTGATAATCCCCATTCGGATTCTTCCTTTCTTTATGGCTGAAGCGCCAAAAACGCCCTGTTTCCCTGTACTTATACGCTTTTCAATTTTATGCGATATCATACGAACAGTCAAGCAGAAATCGTTATTGCATTTTATTTCTCATTATAGTACAATCAGATCAGTATCCTGACACCGAAAACAGGCTTTGAGGCGGAAGGTTCCATCACCCCACTATTTTTATAGGAGCATTGTACCCTGCCGCCTGGACTGCTGTCCTGTGCGGTTTTTTTGTATCATATCGTATCATATCATAGGGAAGTTCGTCCTATGATGAAAAAACGCTCCGTGGGAGCAAAACTGTGTCACTGACGCGCCCCGCCGCAGGATTCTTTTTCAGTTTAGATTAAAGGAGGTATTCGTCATGGAACCAGCAAACACCCGCATCGCCCTGGTAGGAATCGTTGTGGAAAATCCCGATTCCGTGGAGGCCCTCAATGAAATCCTTCACGATTACCGCAATTACGTCATCGGCCGCATGGGCATTCCCTACCGGGAAAAGCATATCAGCATCATCAGCATCGCCCTGGACGCGCCGCAGCCCGTCATTTCCGCTCTGTCCGGAAAGATCGGCAAATTAAACGGCGTCAGCTCCAAGACAATTTATTCCGGAGTCCAGGTATGACCGCCGTCATGGAGCTGGCTGGCCGGCTGGCCGGCTCCCACGATCTGAGCCAGGAGGAGCTGGCCGGACTGATCCGCCTGCGCAGCCGGGAAAGCGCAGAATTTTTAAAGGAGCAGGCAGCCGCCCAGTGCCGGAGGTATTACCACGGGAAGGTATTCCTGCGCGGCCTTATTGAAATCAGCAGCATCTGCAGAAATGACTGCCTTTACTGCGGTATCCGCAAAAGCAACCAGGCCGCAGACCGCTACCGGCTGGACAAAGAGCAGATCCTGCTCTGCTGCCGCCGCGGACACGCTCTGGGCTACAGGACCTTCGTGCTGCAGGGCGGCGAGGATCCATGGTTTAACGATGACCGCATGACAGACATCGTATCCGCCATCCGCAGAGAATTTCCGGACTGTGCCATCACCCTGTCCCTGGGCGAACGCAGCCGGGAAAGCTACCAGCGGCTCTTTGACGCAGGCGCCGACCGGTATCTGCTGCGCCATGAAACTGCCTCCGAAAGTCATTACCACTACCTTCATCCGGCTTCCATGAGCTTCCAAAACCGCATGGAGTGCCTGAGGCATCTCCGGGAAACCGGCTATCAGACCGGCTGCGGCTTCATGGTGGGAAGTCCCGGCCAGACGGCAGAGCACCTGGCCCGCGATCTGCGCTTTATCAAACAGTTTGAACCGCATATGGTGGGTATCGGGCCGTTTCTCTCCCATAAGGACACGCCGTTTGCCAGTCAGCCCGGCGGAAGCGTGGAGCTGACCCTTTATCTGCTCTCCATCATCCGCCTGCTGCTGCCCCGGGTTCTTCTTCCTGCCACCACTGCCCTTGGGACGGCCAGCGCCGATGGGCGGGAGGAGGGGCTTCGCTGCGGCGCCAACGTGGTCATGCCCAATTTATCTCCCCCGGACGTCCGGGAAAAATACAATCTTTACGACAACAAGCTCTGCACCGGGGCGGAAGCCGCCGAAAGTCTTGCTGTCCTGAAAAAGCGGATCGGGGAAGCCGGCTTTCTCGTATCCATGGAAAGAGGCGACAGCCTGATCCAAACCACAGCCGGAAACAATATGAACTGACGGGAAAGCAGCGCTGACCCAAAAGAAAGGAAAAGAAAATCATGTACAGCTACAATCCAAACTCATTAAAAGCAGAAGAATTCATCAACCATCAGGAAATCCTGGACACCCTGTCCTACGCAGAAGCAAACAAGGACAATCTGCCGTTAATCGACAGCATTATCGAAAAGGCAAAGCAGTGCCGCGGGCTGACCCACAGAGAGGCCTCCGTCCTTCTTGCCTGTGAAAACGAAGAAAAAATCCAGGAGCTTTTCGATCTGGCAGAAAACCTGAAAAAGAAATTCTACGGCAACCGGATCGTGATTTTCGCCCCTCTTTACCTCTCCAACTACTGCGTCAACGGCTGCACCTACTGCCCCTATCACCTGAAAAACAAGCACATTGCCAGAAAAAAGCTGACTCAGCAGGAGGTCGCGGACGAGGTCATTGCCCTGCAGGACATGGGCCACAAGCGGCTGGCCATCGAGGCTGGTGAGGATCCGGTGCACAATCCCATTGAATACATTCTGGAATGCATTGATACCATCTATTCCATTAAACATAAAAACGGCGCCATCCGCCGCGTCAACGTCAACATTGCCGCCACCACCGTGGAGAACTACCGGAAGCTCAAGGATGCCGGAATCGGCACCTATATTCTGTTTCAGGAAACCTATCACAAGGAGAGCTACGAGGCGCTTCATCCCACCGGCCCCAAGCACGACTACTGCTATCACACCGAGGCCATGGACAGAGCCATGGAGGGCGGGATCGACGATGTGGGCCTGGGCGTCCTGTTCGGCCTGGAAATGTACAGGTACGAGTTTGCCGGACTTCTGATGCACGCAGAGCATCTGGAGGCAGTTCACGGCGTCGGTCCCCACACCATCAGCGTGCCGCGGATCAAGCACGCGGACGATATCGATCCCTCCGCCTTTGACAATGGCATTGACGATGAAATTTTCGCAAAGCTCTGCGCCCTGATCCGCGTCGCCGTTCCCTACACCGGCATGATCATTTCCACCAGAGAAAGCCAGAGCGTCCGGGAAAAGGTGATCCGGCTGGGCGTGTCCCAGATCAGCGGCGGCTCACGCACCTCCGTAGGCGGCTACACAGAGGAGGAACGCCCCACCGACACGGAGCAGTTTGATGTGTCTGACCAGCGCACTCTGGATGAGGTGGTAAAATGGCTGATGGAAATGGACTATATCCCCTCCTTCTGTACCGCCTGCTATCGGGAGGGACGTACCGGCGACCGGTTCATGAGTCTGTGCAAAAGCGGGCAGATTCAGAACTGCTGCCATCCGAACGCGCTGATGACCCTGAAGGAATATCTGATGGACTACGCCGCGCCGGAGACAAAGCAGATCGGCGAGGCCCTGATCCAGGCAGAGCTTCACAACATCCCCAAAGAAAAGGTCCGGGAAATCTGCCGGGAACATCTGGAAAAAATCGAACAGGGAATCCGGGATTTCCGCTTCTGAAGGAGGAATTTTATGAGTATGAACGACACGCCCTCCGGCGAAAGAATCCATATCGGCTTTTTCGGCCGGCGCAATGCAGGGAAATCCAGCATAGTCAACGCCGTTTCCGGCCAGCAGCTGTCCGTGGTCTCCTCCGTAAAGGGGACCACCACCGACCCCGTATACAAATCCATGGAGCTGCTCTCCCTCGGCCCTGTAGTGATCATCGACACCCCCGGCTTTGACGACGAAGGCGCTCTGGGAACGCTCCGCGTCCGCCGGACCCGTCAGATCCTGAACAAAGCCGACTGCGCCGTTCTGGTGGTGGACGCGGCTCTGGGAAAAACAGAGGCCGATGAGGAGATGATCCAGCTGTTCCGGCAAAGAAAGCTGCCCTATCTGGTGGTCTACAATAAGCTTGACCTGCTGTCAAAGGACTCCGCCGAAGCCTCCGAAGAGCACGCCGGCCAGCCCGGCGGCCCGGAGCCGTCCATCCTGGTCAGCGCCAAAGCCGGCTTAAACATCCTTCAGCTAAAGGAACGCATCGCCGCCCTGCTGCCCTCAGGCGGCCCCTCCCGTCCTCTGGTCCGGGATCTGCTTCATCCGGGAGACTTCGTCATGCTGGTAATCCCCATCGATGACTCCGCGCCCAAAGGACGGCTGATTCTGCCCCAGCAGCAGATGATCCGCGACATTCTGGAGGCAGGCGCCGTCTCCATAGCAGTCCGCGACACGGAGCTTGCCGCCGCGTTAAAGTCCCTGAAGGACCGCTCCGGTATCCGCCCGGCCATGGTTATCACCGACAGCCAGGCCTTCGGGCCTGTCAGCACCATCGTGCCGGAATCCATCCCCCTTACCTCCTTTTCCATCCTGATGGCCAGATACAAGGGCTTCCTGGAGCCTGCAGTCCGGGGCGTCCGCGCCATAGAGGACTTAAGGGACGGAGACCGGATCCTGATCTCGGAGGGCTGCTCCCACCACCGCCAGTGCGAGGATATCGGCACCGTGAAAATTCCAGCCTGGCTCTTAAAGCATACCGGAAAATCCCTCCGCTTTGAGGCCACCTCCGGCCGTGATTTTCCGGAGGATCTGTCTCCCTACCGGCTGATCATCCACTGCGGCGGCTGCATGCTGAACAGCCGGGAGCTGCTTTACCGCCAGAAATGCGCGGAAGACGCAAAAATCCCCTTCACAAACTATGGAATTACCATCGCTTATCTGAAGGGGATTCTGAAACGGAGCCTGGCCCCGTTTCCCGGCCTGCAAGGCATGCTTTCAAACCATTAAAATGATTAAAATGCTGTCACTTCCACGTCTGCGGCTATCAGAGCCGCCCGGATTTTCTCCACAAAGGCCAGCGCCTTCGGGCCGTCTCCGTGGACGCAGACGGAATCAGCCTTAATATCGATATCCGTTCCGTCAAGGGCTGTCACACGGCCCTCCAGGGCCATACGGACCACACGGCGCACCGCCTCATCCTCGTCCTCGATCATAGCCCCCGGCTGGGTTCTGGGCACCAGGGAACCATCCCTTAAATACGCCCGGTCCGCAAATACCTCGCTGGCGCAGGGCAGACCGATGTCCCGTGCGGCCTGCAGCATCTGGCTGCCGCTTAAGGCCAGCAGCACCAGCTCCGGATCCACCGTCTGCACCGCCTCCGCAACAGCCCTTGCCAGGGCATAATCCTTCCCGGCCATATTATAAAGAGCCCCATGAGGCTTCACATGATGAAGCCTGACGCCGGCCCCGTCACAGAAAGCCTTCAGCGCCCCCGTCTGATACATCACATAGGCCTTCGCCTCCTCCGGCTTCACAGCCATATTCCGGCGGCCAAAGCCCATCAGATCCGGATATCCCGGATGAGCGCCGACACAGACCTGATTTTCCTTGCACAATTCCACGGTTTTTTTCATCACCAGAGGATCTCCGGCGTGATAACCGCAGGCCACATTGGCTGAGGTGATAAAAGGAATCACCTGCTCGTCCAGTCCTATGGTATAAGCGCCAAAGCTCTCCCCCAAATCACAGTTTAAATCAATATGGTTCATAGCTCCTCCTGCTGCTCTCTGTTTCCAGCTTCTTTCCTGGTTTCAATGCTCTTCCCTGATATGCATAAACTGCTCAATAAAGCCCGTATCAGCCCGGCCCTCCACAAACACCGGATGATGCATGATCTGATACTGGAAATCCAGATTCGTCTCCACACCGGATACAATCATCTCATTCAGCGCCGTGCGCATCTTCCTTATGGCGGCCATCCGGTCCGGCGCATGAACAATCACCTTTGCAATCATCGAATCATACTCCGATGGGATCTGGTAGCCTGTATACAGTCCGGTATCCACCCGGACGCCGTTTCCCGCAGGCAGATGCAGATGCGCCACCCTGCCAGGACTCGGCATAAAATTCTTCTCCGGGATTTCCGCATTGATCCGGCACTCTATTGCATGTCCGCGGATGGCGATATCCTCCTGAGAAAAGCTGAGCGGCTCTCCCATGGCCACCCGGATCTGCTCTATAATCAGATCCGTCCCCGTCACCATCTCCGTCACTCCATGCTCCACCTGGATTCTGGTATTCATCTCCATAAAATAAAACTCGCCTGATGGATCCACAATAAACTCGATGGTGCCTGCATTGGTGTAATTCACCGTTTTTGCCGCCATGACCGCATAACGGTTCATCCTTTCCCGCATCTCGCCGGACACCGCCGGCGACGGGGACTCCTCGATCAGCTTCTGGTGGTTTCTCTGAACAGAACAGTCTCTCTCTCCAAGAGCCGCCACATTGCCATACTGATCCGCCATAATCTGGATCTCCACATGACGCGGATTCTCCACATACCGCTCCATATACATGGTGTCGTCTCCGAACGCATTGGCCGACTCACGCTGGGCCATATTGAACTGAAATTCAAATTCGTCCTCGTTTCTGGCCACCCGCATACCCTTGCCGCCTCCGCCGGAGGAGGCCTTGATCATCACCGGATATCCGATCTCAGCAGCCAGCCTGAGTCCTGTCTGCGCGTCATACACCGGCTCCCTGGTGCCGGGAACCACCGGTACGCCCGCGTCCATCATGGTTTTCCTGGCCTGGGATTTGTTGCCCATCTTATCTATCACGTCTGCCTCCGGGCCGATAAATACAATACCGTTTTCCTGGCACCGGCGGACAAACCCGCTGTTTTCCGACAAAAAACCGAAGCCGGGATGAATGGCGTCGGCTCCCACATTCTTCGCTGCCGTAATGATCCGCTCCATATTCAGATAGCTGTTTTTCGCCGATCCCTCACCGATACAGACCCGCTGATCCGCCATCTGTACATGCATGCTTCCGGCATCCTCCCTGGAATACACGGCCACAGACTGGATTCCCATATTCCGGCAGGCTCTGATAATGCGGACTGCAATCTCCCCGCGGTTGGCAATTAAAATTTTTCCAAACAAGCTTCCAACCTCCTTCCGGTATTACAGCCTCTTTACACGAAACAGCGGCTGGCCATATTCCACCTTCTGCTCATTGCTCACTAAAACAGCCTCAATCTCACAGTCAAACTCGCACTGAATCTCATTCATCAGCTTCATGGCTTCCAGAATACACACCGTCTGGCCGTTCTTAATTCTGTCTCCCACGCGGACAAAGGCGGGCACATCCGGCGCCGGCGCAGAGTAAAAGGTTCCCACAATGGGAGAAGTGATCAGCTCCAGCTCGTCCTTTTCCGCTTCCGCCGCTCCCGCGTCCGCTCCCGCGCTCACCTGCACCGGTCCGGCAACCGCCGGCATGCCGCCGGCAATGACCGGCGGATGGGTCAGCTTGCTCATCGTAATCTTCGTCTCCCCCTCCTTCACGGTAAACTCCGTGAGAGAGGAATTCTCTATAATCCTGACTAAACGCTCAATCTTATCCAAATCCATATCAAATGCTCCCTTCTTCCCGTCAGTCCTCAAACAGTTTTCTCATCCGCTTCGCCACCTGGCGGCATTCCAGCACCTCTTTGCATGGACGATGGATAGCTGCCCGCATCCGGGCGAATTCCTGCTCCTGCTTTCTGTAAAGCTGCTGCGCCTCCTGCACCGAAATAGCCCGGAACCGGATCCTGTGATCCGTCTTCCTCTGCACAAGCTTCGGTATATCCACAGACGCCACAGTGGCGATCTTCGCATAACCGCCGGTAGTCTGCCGGTCAGCCAGAAGGATAATCGGCTTTCCCTGGGACGGCACCTGAACCGAGCCGAAGGTAATGCCATCAGAAATAATATCCGATGTAGTCTTCGGCGCAATGATGGGGCCCTCCAGACGGCAGCCCATCCGGTCAAAATCGCTGGTAACCGTGTATTCGCTCTTTAAAAAGGTATCAATCCCCTGTCTGCTGAACTTATCGTCCTGCGGTCCCATAACCACCCGCAGAACGGCCTCCTCCTGGTCAAACTCATCCAGCTCCAGCTGCCGTGACAAAAAGAACGGCAGATACCGGCGCCGGATTCGGAACTCAATATAATCGCCTGCCTGAAGAGCCCTGCCCTTAAATCCGCCGATCCTGCTTTTCATGTTCGTACACCGGCTTCCCATCACCACCGGAATCTTCAGATAACTGGAAAAGGCCACGTACCCGCGGCTTCCCGTGCGGGCGCTTCCAAACCTCAGGATATCGCCCTTATTGATGTAAATCGCCGTATACATAGGCGCCGGCTCCCCGTTTAACGTAGGCTGAAAGTCGCCTCCGGTGATGGCAATAATCGTGGCCGCCGTGAATTCCAGCGTAGGTCCGATCAGCGTAAACTCCAGCACCGCTTCATTCTCCGGATTGTCCAGAAGAAGATTGGCAATCTTAAAGGAGCGCACGTCCATCACCCCGGCCACGCCAAAGCCCTGGCTCTGATAACCGGTCCGCCCCAGATCCTGCACCGTAGTCAGGAGTCCTCCTTTTATAATGCGGATTCCCATACTACACCTCCTTCTCGCCGACCGTGCACTGATATTCGCCCCTGTCGGCCAGTTCCTTAATCCGTAAATACTCGCTCTCATCAACAGGCACAAAGCGGATGTAATCACCCGCTTCTACCAGAATAGGAATCTCCCGCTCCGGATCATATGTCTTTACGGGAGTCATGCCCATCAGCTGCCAGCCTCCTGGCGAGTCCATGGGATAAATCCCTGTCTGGGATCCTCCGATCCCTACGCTCCCCGCCTCAATCCTGATTCTGGGCGCTGCCAGCCTGGGCGTATGAATCCGCTCATCCAGACCGCCAAGATAACAGAAGCCCGGCAAAAATCCCAGCATGTAAATCAGATAATCCCTGGAAGAGTGAATCTCAATAACCTCCTGCTCCGACAGTCCCGCATGGGATGCGATATAGGCCAGATCCGGGCCGTACCTGCCGCCGTAGCAGACAGGAATCTCAAATATCCTGCTTTTCTGGCTTCCGCTTTTCGCATCCACCCGCAGAAGCGCCTGAATCCTGGCCCTGATCTCCTCGTAGGTCATCACTCTGGGATCGTAGTTGATCAAAAGGGAGCAGAAGGCCGGAATCATATCCAGCACGCCCTCAATATGCTGCGCTTTGATCAGCTGCACCGTGGCCGTGATCTTCTGATTGATCTCCGGACAGATCTCGCTGCCGAACTCCACCAGCAGCGAGCTGTCCCCTGCAGTAACAATTTTCCAATTCTGCATCGATTCTCTCCTTATCCGAAGCATATCCGCTCCTGTCAGATGTTCTTATCAGAGCAGGCTGCTTAACTGGGATACGAAGGTGTTAATTCCCATGTACGCCGCCAGAACAACAACCACGGCGCCCAGTAACAGCAGCACCACCGGATGTTTGTAGCCCTCTCCCATAATGCTCTTTTTCTGGGAAGCGATCAGGCAGATGCCAAGGGTTACCGGAAGGATCAGGCCGTTGAAAGCGCCTGCCAGCACCAGCAGCACTGCCGGATTTCCAAGTACCAGCATGATCAGGGTGGAAACCACGATGAACGCGATGATCACTGCGTTCTCATGATCGTTGATGCTCTTGTTGAAGGTCTTTAAAAATGATACGGAGGTGTAAGCCGCGCCGATGATGGAGGTAATGGCTGCGCACAGCAGAACCAGTCCTGCAAACCGGTATCCCAGCTCTCCGGCTCCCGCCCTGAAGGCGCTTGCCGCCGGGTTGGAGCTGTCCAGCGCCGCTCCTCTTACGACCACGCCCAAAACTGCTAAAAACAGGAAAATACGAACCAGTGTGGCGATTCCAATACCCATAACCGAGCTTCTTGTCACTTCTTTTAAATTCTTCTCACCGGTAATGCCTGCGTCAATCAGACGGTGTGCGCCGGAGAAGGTGATGTATCCGCCTACCGTACCGCCCATCAGAGTCAAAATCGCCGGAATCAGGGGATTGATGCCGGTGGACGGCGCAACTGCATTCTTCAGGGCATCGCCTACCGGCGGCTTTACAATCACAATCACAACGAAGATAACCACGATCATAATCGCTCCCAGAATCTTGGTCAGCTGATCCATAGCCGCCTTCGCGTTCTTTAAAAGGAATACGGCAATGGCCATGGCTCCCGCGATCACGTAGCCTGCCTCTGTTGGAATATTTAACAGGGTGTTCAGCCCCAGGGCGCCGCCGCCGACATTGCCTATATTAAACACAAGACCGCCTAAAACGATCATAAACGCTACAAAATACCCAAGGCCCGGAAGAAGTCGGTTCGCCACGTCCTGGCCCCGGAGGCCCGTCACACAGAGTACGCGCCAGATATTCAGCTGCGCCACTGCGGAAAGGATAATGGAGATCAAAATAACGAATCCAAAGCTTGCCTGAAACTGCGAAGTAAATGTCGATGTCTGCGTCAAAAATCCAGGCCCAATCGCCGATGTGGCCATCAAAAATGCTGCTCCCAGCAGTGCGCCGCTGTTCTTTTTCTTATCACTCATAGTCTGCCTCCTTGTTCTGAAAACAGGGAAGTCCCAGCCGCAGTATTGTGACTGCAACAGGGACTTCATTGTTCCTGTGGGTTATGGGTTCGATTATAACACAGGAAATTTTCAAAAGCAAGAACTTTTTGTTTTTTATACGTGTACTAATGTTTTTACAGCAAAGACAGCCATACGATGCATCTCATTCTTTAATGAACCCAGACGCCATTCGCGTCCACATAGAAGGTATCAATCGTTGTATTCACCGCCTTCTGGCCGGAGCCGGGATAGAAGTAATACCAGTTTCCTCCGGTCTGATACCAGCCCTCCGCCATGGCGCCGTTCACGTCCAGGAAATAAGTTTTGCCATCCAGCTCGATCCATCTGTCCTTCACCAGACAGCCCTCAAACTGATCCGTAGTCGGGTTCAGATAATACCAGCGGCCGTTCCAGGCAACCCAGCCTGTCACCATGGCTCCGCCCGAATCCAGGTAATAGGTCTGATTGTTCAGATTCTGCCAGCCGGTCAGCATCCGTCCGTCTCCCTGGAACAGATACCACCTGCCGTTTACCTTCTCCCAGCCGTTCTGCTTATAGGAACCATCCGGATAGTAATAGTACCAGCTGTTGCCGATCTGCTGCCAGCCGACCCTGGCGCTGGTAACAGGACCGCTGCCCTGCCCCGGCCCTCCGCTGGTGATGTTGTCCTCTTTTCTTCCGCTGCCGTCGGATACATCCTCTTTGGCAAGATAAATCTCATCAGAATCCACCCACTCGCTGCTCTTTCCGTAGTCCTCCTGCTTGCTGGTCTTCGCGATGGTTCTGACCCGGAACGTATAAGTGCCTGCCTGGGTCATATACGGATAGAAGTTATAGGTACGGGATGTGGTTTCCGCCGTATGCACCCTGGTGGAGCCGCGGCGCAGGCTGACCTCGTACCGGCCGGTGCCGCCGTCCTCCGGCTCGCTCCATCTGGCAGTTCCTTTGGCGTTGTCCTTCCAGTACACATCCTCAGGCGGCGGGAATGTGCCCTCGATGGCCTTCACACGGATCCTGACAATCAGGTTGCCGTCCTTTTTCGAGGCGCTGATAAAGCTGCCGGACCGGATCGTCACATTGCTGGACCGGTAGGTGCCCTTGAATGCATAATTGCTGCTCTCATTGGGCGCCAGGGTCACCTTCATCTCCGGCGCATAGCCCACATCCATAATCTTTGATTTGGAGGTGGACCAGTCCACATCTATGATCGAATACTTGTCGGAGCTGTTCGAGATGCAGATGTCTCCATCGGACACATCGTTATTCCCATCGTTGTTGTAGCTGATATCCGGCAGCGTGGTCCCCGCCTCCAGTTTTGACGTGATCCGCAGAGAAATGCCGGACACCGTCTTGTCAGCCGCATGAGCCGGAAATACAGCCGCCGCGCAGAGAATCGCGGCCAGCACAACTGCCTGCAGCCGCTTGCATCCTTCCTTCATAAAATCCCCTCTCTTCCGTTCAAACTCCTTTGTTTTAATGTCAGCATATTCTAAAAAACAGTTACAAAATATGATTTTATTGCCTGTAATTTTATTATACGTGGTCTGCTCTGCACCGTCAACTTACGATATTCTTACCGAACAGGAAGCTTATAATACGAAAAGACCGGATCACAGACATATGCCTGTAATCCGGTCTTCTACCAGTTTTCGTTTGCTGTTATACCAGCTCCAGCAGCACTTCCATAGCGCCGTCGCCCTTACGCTGGCCGATCTTTACGATACGGGTATATCCGCCGTTGCGGGAAACGTACTTCGGTGCGATCTCATCAAAAATCTTTGCAGGAAGATCAACCGTCTTGGTGTTTTTCTTCTTGCCTGCTGCAGCAGTCGGAACCTCGGTTACATCATAAAGAACCTTCAGCATCTGACGGCGTGCGTGCAGTCTGGACGGATTGTCCTTTCTGATCTCCTTCTGAACCTCATCATAAACGGTAACCTTCTTGCCGTTTACTACTTCTTTGACTCTCTTGCCGTCCTTGTCCTTGCGGGCAACCTTAGCGGTAACGGTAACAGTCTCAAAGTTATCCTTCTCTCTTACAGCCATAGCGATCAGACCCTCGGCAACCTTGCGGATCTCTTTTGCTCTTGCCTCAGTGGTTCTGATGCTTCCATGATACAGCAGTGCAGTTACCTGGCTGCGGATCATGGCCTTTCTCTGGCTGGAAGTTCTTCCAAGCTTTCTATAACCTGCCATTTTATTTTCCTCCTGATATTTAGGGGGTGCGGCCTGCGCACATCGGGCTTACCAGACCACAGCACCGTTTTTTAGAATACCTGTCCCCTGCGGCTTCGGACTTATGGGGCCAGGCATCAACATCCTTATTGACTCCCACTTTTCACGGGAAACCCGAACTCCGCTGCGCTCCGTTTGGGTAGCGCTCGCCTTGCTCGCTTCACTTCTCGCTAGGTACGGGAAACTCAAACTCCGCTGGCGCTCCGTTTGAGTAGCACCCTAGCTCGTCGTTTCACTCCTCGCTAGGGTTTAATTGTAATCCCAGTTCTTTTAGCTTGGCCAGTACTTCCTCTAGGGACTTGCGGCCAAGGTTTCTTACCTTCATCATATCCTCGGGGGTTCTGTTGCACAGCTCCTCCACGGTGTTGATGCCGGCACGTTTCAGACAATTATAAGAACGTACAGACAGCTCCAGCTCGTCAATGTTCATTTCGAGAACCTTTTCTTTTTCATTGTCCTCTTTCTCTACCATGATCTCTGCAGTTCTGGCATTCTCTGAAAGGTCAATGAACAGATTTAAGTGCTCGCTCAGCACCTTGGCAGCCAGGCTGACAGCCTCATCGGGAGCCAGGGTGCCGTTGGTGTAAACATCCAGAGTCAGCTTATCGTAATCCGTAACCTGACCCACACGGGTGTTCTCAATCGCCATATTGACGCGCTCTACCGGGGTGTCAATGGAATCTATCGCAATCACACCGATCGGCAGTTCCTCGTTTTTATTCTTGTCAGCGCTCACATAACCGCGTCCCTTGGTGATGGTCAACTCCATGTAGAACTTGCTGTCCGTACCGCCGCTTAAGGTGGCGATCACCTGCTCCGGATTCATGATCTCGATATCAGGATCTGCCTGAATATCTGCAGCCGTGATGACGCCCTCTCCTGCATACTCGATGTAGGCGGTCTTCACCTCGTTGCTGTCGCTGTTGTTCTTAATAGATAAGCTCTTGATGTTCATGATGATCTCAGTCACATCCTCTTTCACGCCGGGGATGGAGCTGAACTCATGCAAAACGCCGTCGATTTTCACCTGGCTTACCGCAGCACCCGGTAAAGAGGAAAGCATAATTCTCCGCAGAGAATTGCCTAATGTGGTGCCGTAGCCTCTCTCAAGTGGTTCTACTACAAACTTGCCATATTTCTTATCATCTGAAATTTCAACAATCTCAATGTTTGGTTTTTCAAAATCGAACACGACTATAGCCCCTCCTTTTGGGTTCTCTATCGAGGGAATTTTCATACTCCTGTTAAGAGGTTTTTACTCCCGCTCAAAGAACGGCCCTCTCACTAAATTCAGCTGCGCTTACTTAAGTGTTCAGGGATTACTTGGAGTACAACTCGACGATAAGCATTTCGTTTACCGGAACATCAATCTCTTCTCTGGTGGGCAGCTCTTTTACAACGCCCTTTAAGTTCTCCTGGTCAACATCCAGCCATGCCGGAACAAGACGGCCTGCGGTTACCTCCAGAACATCCTTGTATCTCTGGGAACCCTTAGCCTTCTCCTTAACCTCGATCACATCGCCGGCCTTTACCAGATAGGACGGGATGTTTACGCACTTGCCGTTTACCAGAATGTGCTTGTGGTCAACGATCTGTCTGGTCTCGCGTCTGGTGCGGCCGAATCCCATACGGAAAACGACGTTGTCCAGTCTTCTCTCCAGAAGGATCATCATGTTCGCACCGGTCTGTCCGCCCATCTGCTCTGCCTTGGTGTAGTAGTTGCGGAACGGCTTCTCCAGCACGCCGTAAATGAATTTTGCTTTCTGCTTCTCGCGAAGCTGTAAGCCATACTCACTTACTTTTCTGTTTGCTCTCTTTAATTCTCTGTTTGACTTCTTATCAATTCCTAAATAGATCGGATCTAAACCGAGAGATCTGCATCTTTTAAGAACAGGAACTCTATCTACTGCCACTTTCAGTACCTCCTATCAGACTCTTCTACGTTTGGGCGGACGGCATCCGTTGTGCGGAACCGGAGTTACGTCCTTAATGCTAGTTACTTCAATACCGCATGCGGAAAGCGCGCGGATTGCTGCTTCACGTCCTGAACCAGGTCCTTTTACCATAACGTCTACTGATTTTAAACCATGTACTAAAGCTGCTTTGGCAGCAGTCTCTGCAGCCATCTGCGCTGCATATGGAGTAGATTTCCTTGAACCTCTGAATCCCAGGCCGCCAGCGCTTGCCCAAGACAATGCGTTACCCTGTGCGTCAGTTAAGGTAACGATCGTGTTGTTAAAGGAAGACTGGATATGTGCCTGTCCGCGTTCAACGTTTTTCTTTACACGCTTTTTTGTCACTTTTTTAGCAGTGGACACTTTTTTAGCCATTTTAAACTAACCTACTTTCTGAATTACTGAATCCTGTTTCCTGTTTTTAAAACATGCAACCTGATTCGTACCTTAGTTACCTTTTAATAAGGATGTTCTTTTCCCGATGGTCAAAGAACAAAGTTCACACTAAGTTCGTAAAAACCTCACTAAGTGTTCACTTTACTTTTTCTTATTTGCTACAGTCTTACGCGGACCTTTACGGGTTCTTGCGTTGGTCTTTGTCTTCTGACCGCGAACCGGAAGTCCTTTTCTGTGACGGATACCGCGATAGCAGCCGATCTCCTGCAGTCTCTTGATGTTCATAGCGATCTCTCTGCGAAGGTCACCTTCTACCATCTGAGTATCAGCAATCACTGCTGCCAGCTTCTTCACTTCATCATCGGTCAGATCCTTGACACGAGTATCTGGATTCACTCCAGCCTCTGCCAAAATGCGGTTGGAACTGGTTCTGCCGATACCGTAAATGTAGGTCAAGCCGATTTCAACACGTTTTTCTCTTGGTAAATCAACACCTGCAATACGAGCCATTTGCGTCGTACACCTCCTTATAGTTTTTTAACCTTGTCTCTGTTTGTGCTTAGGATTTTCACAGATTACTCTGATGCTGCCCTTGCGTTTGATGATTTTGCACTTTTCGCAAATCGGTTTTACTGATGATCTCACCTTCACGGCAATTCTCCTTTCTCCTGCAATGGCCCCGATACTTCCCACACCCCGGGGCGTTTCCAGTTGCATATACCTGTTGGTTCAGATATAATGGGACACCTGAGCTTAATTTTAGACAAACTTCACCCAGGATTTCAACAAAGTCGCCATAACAGTATAGCATCAGCCCTGCCATTATGCAAGTACTTTTTGCATTTTTTTACTTATCTCTCCAGATAATCCGGCCCTTGCTTAAGTCGTACGGGGACATTTCGATGGTTACCTTATCGCCGGGAAGAATGCGGATGTAATTCATCCGGAGCTTTCCGCTGATATGGGCCAGCACCTGATGGCCGTTTTCCAATTCTACCTGGAACATGGCGTTGGGCAGCTTCTCCACAACGGTTCCTTCGATTTCAATTACGTCTGCCTTTGACATGGATTTTCCTCCTAAACAGATATGCTTCGCCTTTTACGAATTATCGTAACTGTTCGGGACGGAGCATCTTCTTGCCCGGCAAAGCCGGACAAGAAGCATCGGAGGTTACTCCGATGT
>JAUNGW010000019.1:0-8531 GCA_030524245.1 Eubacteriales bacterium | reverse complement strand
TAAGGCCCAAAATGGTCTTACAAGCGAGCTTGACGCCCATTTTGGGCCTTATTTCCCCGCCGTCCTGAACAGTTACTAATCATTACTTGTGACGTTTTATATAGTCTCTCAGTTCTCTCTGAATGCGCTCATCCGTTGGCGGAGCGCCGATGGAAAGGGGGCTGTGATCCGCCTGGATGTGCTTTTTATTCTTTCTCTTCGGTCTGGCCGCCGGCCGGCGCCTTCCGTCAGAAACGAGGACATATTCGCCCTCGCAGGCCAGTATTACATAATACTGGCCTTTATCATGGCCGGACAGGGACCGCGCCGGGCAGCCTGGCTCATAATTCATGGCGCACCGCCTTTACAGGGAAAGAATTTCAGGCTCGCCTTCCGTTATAAGAATGGTATTCTCATAATGGGCAGACAAGGAACCGTCATCCGTTACCACTGTCCAGTCGTCATCCATCCACACCACATCAGGGCGGCCCGCATTGATCATGGGTTCAATGGCCAGAGTCATGCCCGGCACCAGCCGGATGCCCTTCCTGTTCTGTGAAAAGTTCGGCACCTCCGGATCCTCATGAAGATGCTCGCCGATCCCGTGTCCCACCAGATCGCGCACCACGCCGTAGCCGAAGCTTTCCGCGTATGCCTGAATGGCGGAGGAGATATCATTGAGATGATTGCCCGCTTTTGCAAACTTAATTCCCTCAAAAAAGCTTTCCCTGGTAACCTGAATCAGCTTTAAGGCCTCCGGGCTTACCTGCCCCACCGCATGGGTTCTTGCGGCATCGGAATGATATCCGTGCCAGATCACGCCGGCGTCCAGGCTGACAATATCGCCCTCCTGGATGATCCGGTGCTTCGTCGGGATTCCGTGAACCACCTCGTCATTGACAGACACACAGATGGACGCCGGATATCCGTTGTAATTTTTAAAGGAGGGAATGCAGCCGCGGCTGCGGATCAGCTTCTCTCCCAGCCGGTCGATATCCAGAGTGGACATTCCCGGATGGAGCGCTTTTCCCAGCTCCTCATGTACACTGGCCAGGATTTTTCCCGCCTGGCGCATCAGTTCAATTTCTCTTGCAGATTTAATGGTTACTGACATAATTTACGCTCCCAGGACATTTATGATGTCTTCAAATACTTCATTTAAATCCTTTGTGCCGTCTACGGTTCTCAAAATGCCTTCGTTTCTGTAATACTCGATCAGCGGCTGTGTCTGGTCATGATACACGCCCAGACGGTTCTGCACCGTCTCCGGCTTATCGTCATCCCTCAGAACCAGCTTCTCTCCGCAGGCATCGCAGATACCCTCCTGCTTTGTAGGATTAAAGACAATGTGATAGGTTGCCCCGCAGGACACGCAGGCTCTGCGTCCGCCCATACGGGTGACGATGGCCTCGTCCGGAACATCCACATCAATGGCGTAGTCCATCTTCTCCCCGCGCTTTTCCAGCGCAGCCTTTAAGCTCTCCGCCTGAGGAATCGTTCTGGGGAAGCCGTCCAGCACATAGCCGTCTGCACAGTCCGGCTCGCTGATCCGGTCCAGGAGCATGCCGATGGTCACGTCATCCGGCACCAGCTGTCCCTGATCCATGTAGGCCTTTGCCTTCATTCCCAGCTCTGTTCCGCCCTTAATATTGGCGCGGAAAATGTCTCCGGTGGAAATATGAGGTATCCGGTATCTGCCGGCAATCTTCTTCGCCTGCGTACCCTTCCCTGCTCCGGGTGCACCCAGCATGATTATCTTCATATTGTCTCATCCTCCTTACTCTGAAATTTCTTTTTCCTGCCCGGACAAAAATCCGGACGCTGATACAATCGGATAGGGAAAGATTTTCTTTCCCTATCCGCCGCGATACCGCGGACAGCTCACAGCAAAGCTGTTCGCTGTCCGTTGCCCTACAAATGGCTGCCCGTGCAAGCACGGCAGCAGCTTTCAGGGCATATCGCACAGAAAGCTGCTGCCCATATCACGTGCAGCAGCTTCTATTTTATTCGCTTAAAAAGCCTTTGTAATTACGAACGATCAGCTGGGATTCAATGGACTTGATGGTCTCCAGAATAACGCTGACAATAATAATCAGGGACGTTCCCATGAAGGACATCCGGCTTACGGAAAACAAACCGGAAATCATGATGGGGATTACGCTGATAATAATCAGGCCAACCGCGCCGATAAATACAAGGTAATTTAAAATCTTATCAAGATAGTCGGATGTAGGCTTGCCGGGACGGATACCCGGGATAAAGCCGCCGGACTTCTTCATATTGTTGGCTACCTCCAGCGGATTGAAGGTGATGGATGTGTAAAAATACGCAAACAGCACGATCAGCACAAGATAAACCACCAGTCCTATGGAATACCACGGCATCTCCGGGCGGAACCAGTAGGAGGAGTTTAACCCCATCAGGATCTTACCGCCGATGCTGGTATAATCCGGATGGAAAAACTGTGCAATCACAACCGGGAAGGACATGATGGAGGAAGCAAAGATAACCGGGATAACGCCCGCCGTATTCACCTTTAAGGGAATATGGGAGGACTGTCCGCCCACCATCTTTCTGCCTACCATCTTCTTGGAGTACTGCACCGGAATCCGGCGCTCTCCATCCTGCAGCACAACAACAAATACAAACATGGCCACAATCACCGCCAGCACAAGGATGCCGATGGTAACCATCGCTCCGATGTTTCCTGCCCGCTTTATGAACACGCTGTAAATCGTGTTCACATCCTCCGGCAGAGAGGAAACGATGTTGATCAGAAGAACGATGGAAATACCGTTTCCAACGCCCTTCTCCGTGATACGCTCACCGATCCACATCAGGAAAGCAGAGCCTGCGGTCATGGTAGCGACCGCGATGATGATGCTCCAGGCATCATAGCTGATCAGCAGACCCTGTCCGCCGAATCCGACAGCCATACCGATGGACTCCATCAGAGCCAGGCCGACTGTCAGGTAACGGGTATATTCTGCGATCTTTTTTCTTCCGTCCTCTCCCTCACGCTGCATCTCCTCCAGCTTCGGAATCGCAATGGTGAGAAGCTGCATGATGATGGAGGATGTGATATACGGGGTAATACTCAGTGCGAAGACGGACATGGAACTGAAGGATCCGCCCGTCATCGCATTGAAAAATCCAAAGGCATCATTGTTCTGACTCGCGAAGAAATTCGCAAAAAAGTCAGTTTTTACTCCAGGTATCGGCAGCTCCGAACCGAATCGGATAACTACCAGCATCAGGAAAGTGAAAATCAGCTTTTTCTTGAGTTCTTTTACCTTCCATGCGTTTCGGAGCGTCTTAAACATATCAGATCACCTCGCAGGTTCCACCTAAAGCCTCGATTTTTGCTTTTGCACCCTCGCTGAAAGCATCAACTTTTACGGTCAGCTTTTTGGTTAATTCTCCATTTCCCAGGAGCTTAACACCATCTCTCGGATTCTTAACGATTCCACGCTCCATCAGGGACTCAACGGTTACAACTGCATCATTGTCGAAGCACTCCAGAGCGCTTACGTTAATGCCAACGATGATCTTGGTGTTGCGATTCTTGAATCCTCTCTTCGGAAGACGTCTGTATAACGGCATCTGACCGCCCTCGAAACCAGGTCTGGTTGCGCCGGAACGTGCCTTCTGGCCCTTATGGCCCTTACCGGCAGTCTTTCCATTGCCTGAACCATGACCGCGGCCTCTTCTGAAATTATCACTGTGCTTGGAACCAGCAGCAGGCTGTAAATTGGATAAATCCATTTCGTTGCACCTCCTCACTTCAATTATTAGATCTCTTCTACTTTTACCAGATGTCTGACATGCCAGATCATACCTCTGACAGCCTCGTTGTCCGGAAGCTCCACAGTCTTGTGCAGCTTTCTAAGGCCCATAGCCTCAACGGTTGCTCTCTGCTTCGGGATTGCACCGATGGGGGATTTGACCAATGTTACCTTTAACTTCTGTGCCATTTCGTTTCCCTCCTTAGCCTAAAATCTCTTCTACAGATTTGCCGCGAAGCTTAGCATACTCCTCCGGAGTCTTAATCTGGGTCAGGCCGTTGATCACTGCAAGCACCACGTTGGTCTTGTTGTTGGAACCAAGGGATTTTGCACGGATATTCTTAATGCCTGCCAGCTCCAGTACGGAACGTGCCGGGCCGCCAGCGATGATACCGGTACCTTCCGGAGCCTTCTTCAACAGAACAGAAGAGCTGCCGAACTGTGCCAGGATATCGTGGGGGATGCTCTTATTCTCATCAACCGGGATCTCAACCAGGTTCTTCATGGCTGCCTCTTTACCCTTGCGGATTGCCTCCGGAACCTCACCGGCTTTTCCAAGGCCTGCACCAACATGACCATTGCCGTCGCCCACTACTACCAGAGCAGAGAATCTCATGGTACGGCCGCCCTTAACGGTCTTGGATACACGCTTGATTGCTACTACGTTGTCGTTTAACTCAAACTGAGTTGGGTCAATAATTGTACGCTTCATGCCGATCTCCTCTCTACTAGAATTTCAGACCAGCCTCACGGGCTGCATCTGCAAGTGCCTGAACCTTGCCCTGGTAAATGAAACCGCCGCGGTCGAATACAACCTCAGTGATTCCCTTCTCCAGCGCTCTCTTGGCGATCAGAGTTCCAACATAAGCTGCTGCATCGGTATCGTTGGTGTGCTCCAGCTCCGCCTTTGCCGCCTTCTCTACCGTAGACGCTGCTGCCAGAGTATTGCCGACTGAGTCGTCAATAATCTGAGCATACATATGATTATTGCTTCTGAACACGGCCAGACGCGGTCTCTCTGCAGTACCTGCAAAGCGGTTGCGCAGTCTTACGTGCTTTTTCTCGCGAACTTCGCTTCTTGATTTCTTGCTGACCATTTCTGCATCCTCCTTAATTATTTCTTACCAGTCTTACCAACTTTACGTCTGATTGTCTCATCAGCGTACTTGATACCCTTGCCCTTGTATGGCTCAGGTCTTCTCTTGTCTCTGATTTCAGCAGCGTACTGGCCAACCTTCTCTTTATCGATACCCTTAACTGTGATCTTGTTCTGACCGTCAAGCACGGTCTCCAGACCCTCCGGATCCTCCATCTCTACCGGATGAGAGTAACCCAGATTAAGGGTTAATTTCTTACCCTGTTTGGATGCTCTGTAACCTACGCCGTTTACCTCCAGCACCTTCTCATAGCCGTTGGTTACGCCAACTACCATATTGTTGATCAGGGTTCTGGTCAGACCATGAAGAGATTTCATTCTCTTTAAGTCATTCGGTCTGGTTACAACGATATGTCCATCTTCTTCCTTGATGTCCATCTCAACGGGAAGCTCTCTCTCAAGTGTTCCCTTCGGACCTTTTACAGTCACCTTATTGTTCTCCGCAATCGTTACGGTCACACCTGCCGGGATTGCGATTGGCATTCTTCCGATACGTGACATGCCTGTTACCTCCTACTTAAATTTTCGGAAAGCGCGCTGCGGGCGCCTTCTGTTTTCAGTTGCTTCGTGGTGTTTAAATACTTACCAAACAAATGCTAATACTTCGCCGCCTACACCTAACTGACGCGCCTCTTTATCGGTAATCACGCCCTGGTTTGTAGAAATGATGGCTGTTCCCAGTCCACCGAGAACCTTCGGCAGATCCTCTTTGTTTGCGTACACACGCAGGCCCGGCTTGGAGATTCTCTTGATGCCGCTGATGATTTTCTCATTCTTGTCTGCGCCGTACTTTAAGGTAATGCGGATGGTCTTAAATGCGCCGTCCTCTACGATGTCGTACTTCTGAACATATCCCTCTTTTACCAGGATGTCGGCAATCGCCAGCTTCATCTTGGAAGACGGTACGTCTACTGTATCATGTTTCGCAGTGTTTGCATTACGGATTCTTGTAAGCATATCTGCAATCGGATCGCTCATAGTCATGATAGATATTCCTCCTTAATTGTTGGTTGGTTTCCTCTCTGGACCTCATCCCGTCGGGATGGGCTTTCGCGCCGGCTGAAAGCAGACTCATCGTCCGCTCCCGCCAGGCTGCCTTCAGCCTACCAGCTTGCCTTCTTCACGCCCGGGATCTGGCCCTTGTAAGCCAGCTCGCGGAAGCAGATACGGCAGATGCCGTATTTTCTTAAATATGCATGCGGACGTCCGCAAATTCTGCAGCGGTTGTATTCTCTGGTGGAGAACTTAGCCGGACGCTGCTGCTTAATCTTCATAGAAGTCTTTGCCATGGATAATTCCTCCTGTTATTTTGCAAACGGCATATTGAATAATGTCAACAGTTCACGAGCTTCCTCATCGGTCTTGGCAGTGGTTACGAAAATAATATCCATACCTCTTACCTTGTCAACCTTATCGTACTCGATCTCCGGGAAGATCAGCTGCTCCTTGATGCCCAGCGCGTAGTTTCCTCTGCCGTCAAATGCGTTCGGGTTCACGCCGCGGAAGTCACGTACACGCGGCAGAGCCAGGTTGATCAGACGATCAGCGAACTCATACATCTTCTCGCCGCGAAGGGTAACCTTGCATCCGATTGCCATGCCTTCTCTGATTTTGAAGTTTGCAACAGACTTCTTAGCCTTGGTGGTAACGGCCTTCTGTCCGGTGATCAGCTCCAAATCTCTCACTGCAGAGTCCAGAACCTTTGCGTTCTCTTTTGCCTCACCAACGCCCATGTTGATAACGATCTTATCAAGCTTCGGGACTTCCATGATGTTCTTGTATCCAAATTTTTTGATCAGCGCGTCAACCATCTCGCTCTGATACTGCTCTTTTAATCTAGCCAACTCTCGTTCCTCCTCTCTGCAATTAGTCGATCACTTTGCCGGTTGCCTTGGCAACACGAACCTTCTTGCCGTCTTTTACTTCAAAGCCAACGCGGGTTGCCTTACCGTCAACCATCAGCATTACGTTGGAAATGTCCATAGCTGCTTCCTGATGGATGATGCCGCCCTGAGGATTGCCAGCGCTCGGCTTGGAGTGCTTGGTAACCATATTGCAGCCCTCAACGGTAACCTTGCCGTCCTTAACGTGCAGCACCTTACCGGTCTTGTCTTTATCTTTTCCTGCGATAACCTTTACCAGGTCGTCCTTTTTGATTTTATGCACAGTCGGCACCTCCTTACAGTACTTCCGGAGCCAGAGATACGATCTTCATGAACTGCTTCTCACGTAATTCTCTTGCTACCGGCCCAAAGATACGGGTTCCTCTTGGGGTCTTGTCATCTTTGATAATAACTGCTGCATTCTCATCGAACTTGATGTAAGAACCGTCTTTGCGGCGTGCGCCCTTTACGGAACGAACAACCACGGCCTTGACCACATCGCCCTTCTTTACAACGCCGCCTGGTGTTGCATCTTTAACGGAAGCAACGATCACATCACCGATATTTGCATATCTTCTTGTAGAGCCGCCCATAACGCGGATGCACAGTAACTCCTTTGCACCGGTGTTATCAGCAACCTTCAGTCTTGTTTCCTGCTGAATCATGCCTGTACTCCTTCCTATTAAGGATTCGCTCATTCCCCGCTCGCTGCGGGAAGCGCGAACTCCACTTCCTTACGTCTGCGCAGCAAAAATGCCGCTGCGTATCGTTTTTTATTTGGCCTTCTCGATAATCTCCACCAGTCTCCATCTCTTGTCCTTGGACAGCGGTCTGGTCTCCATAACTTTAACGGTATCGCCCTTGCCGCACTCGTTGTTCTCATCGTGTGCTTTTAACTTTACAGTCTTCTTAACGATCTTGCCGTATAAAGGATGCTTAACGTGGTCTTCAATAGCAACAACGATGGTCTTATCCATCTTATCGCTTACGACTTTGCCAACGCGGGTTTTTCTTAAATTTCTTTCCACGATTATGATTCTCCTCTCTCAGTTATGCCAGCTTGGACTTTGCCGTAATAACAGTCTGAATTCTCGCGATATTTCTGCGAACCTCTTTAATTCTGCTGGTATTATCTAACTGGTTCGTCGCATTCTGGAATCTTAAGTTGAACAGCTCTTTCTTTGCAGCTACTAACTCGTCCTGCAGCTCTGCCGCTGATTTTGCCTGTAAACCTTCTACAAATTTATTAGTTTTCACTGTTATCACCGCCTTCTAAATCTGCCTTAGCAACAATCTTGCATTTGCAGGGTAACTTGTGCATAGCCAGACGTAATGCCTCGCGGGCTACTTCCTCAGATACGCCTGCGATCTCGAACATCACTCTGCCCGGTTTTACAACTGCAACCCAGTACTCCAGAGCGCCCTTACCGGAACCCATTCGGGTCTCAGCCGGCTTTGCGGTTACCGGTTTGTCCGGGAAAATCTTGATCCATACTTTACCGCCACGCTTAATGTAACGGGTCATGGCCACACGGGCTGCCTCAATCTGATTGGACTTGATCCAGCACGGCTCCATAGCCACCAGACCAAACTCACCGTAGTTGATAACATTTCCTCTTAAAGCCTTACCGGTCATCGTTCCGCGGAACTGTTTGCGGCGCTTTACTCTCTTAGGCATTAACATTATTTATCGCTCCCTTCCTTATTTCCCTTCGTAGGAAGTACCTC
>JAUNGW010000018.1 GCA_030524245.1 Eubacteriales bacterium | reverse complement strand
GAAAACACCAGTGTTTTCGGGGATTCTGGATTAAGAATTAGATAAATACAAATTTATCATCGTACTCATAAATATTACAAAAAGTTCCTTCAGGTAGTGCTAAACCCGTTACAAGCTTCCCAAAAGTTATTATCTTAACCCCTGATGTTATCAGTTCTTGTCTTTTTTGCTTCCCTTTAGCCTTACTTTTACTCGTTGCGATAGCCGTTTTTATACAGAAAAAAAGAAAGAACAGGAGAACCAATATCAAAATAAAAATCGGTAATAATTCTCCCACAGTTGTCTGTCCTACCCGTGTATCCATTTAATTTCCTCCTCATATGTTAATAATATTGTCATTATATCATTAACATATGAGGAAATCCAGTCTTTTTCTGCTACTGCATCCCGGCCAGCGTCTTAAACGCCTCCGGCAGCTCCCAGTCATCAAAAGTAAAGTCCATATCCTCATCCAGATACTCGCCGTCTGCATCGAATTTCGCCAGGATGCCGCCATCCATGCAGCAGTTTTTCAGGATCACCGTCTGACGCCCCACCGTGGAGGAAGGATCCTCATTGGTACACTGGATGTCAAAATAGATCACCTCACCGGTCGTCTTGTAACGATACAGCAGCTGCCGGAAGATGGATGTATTGAAGTGGAAGGTTGCAGAGCCTGTCCCCTTCCATCCTGTCGGCTTGTTCCCCTTTCCTGTTTTACCCAAAATCGGGATCTCCGTTTTCGTGATCTCCATCTTCGCTTCCAGGTTAATCGCCTGCATCAGATTGTAACGATTGCCCTCAATCGTGGCGTAGCACTCTGCCAGGGACGCAGAGATCGCATCCCCGGAGTCCATCAGCTTATTATTGTTCATTTGCGTCCTCCTTTACTCCACCACCACGGTCATATACAGCTGCCGCATACAATTGATGGGAGTTACCGGCAGCTGAACCTCCACAGCCCGCTTGCTCTCTCCCTGGCTTACCGTAATGCTCTCTGTATCCACCGTTTCGATGGCCCGCAGCCCGGCCAGCTGCTTCACATAGCTTGCGATCTCATTCCACAGGCTGATCCGCCCGGAATCATCATTGGGCACCTTCCCGAAAAACCGGGTGTTAAAAATCACGGCCACATCATTGCCGATCTGATCCAATACCCGAACGGTCTGGTTGCTGGAAAACTCCTCCTGCTTCTCCTCCGTAAACGTGGTCAGCGTATTGATATCCAGCAGCACACGAATATCATTGGCAACCTTGTGGAAGATAAATTTGCCTGCAGCGATCGCATCCGCCAGCTGCTGTTGGGTATAGGCCAGGTTCGCCGTCAGCTCCCCGTCATACACCGCATTGTCATTGGTTTTATTGATCTCGCAGGCTGCTTCTGCACCAGCCGTCCAGTAGACCAGCCCGGCCTCATCCCCCTCCGACGCATTCTCTACAGAGATCACGCCCTCGTAATCTGCGTCAGACTTCCGGTACATAACCGTCTGAAACTTAATGCCTACATCCTCCCGCATCCGACGGGTGAAGGCGGCATACACAGCCTTGGTATCGTCGTCCGTCACCGGACAGCACAATACGTTAAAGGTCCAGGATTCCGCCGCATCCAGGAAGGCGGCGTGATCTACACCGGTAACGGCCTCACCGCTGGTGCCGCCGCTCAGCGGCATCCCTGCCGTAGCCGCAAGCGCTGCCTCCCGCTTCCAGATCAGATAATCGTTATCCTTTAATGCCCCAACCCCGGTCACGGTCTGCTTCTCTACTGTCCTGCCGTCCAGCAGGGTGATCACATCAAAGCTTCCCGCCTGATCCGCGTTGGCAGCTACTACAACAGTCAGATCGTTCCCCCGCGTACCGCTATAGCGTGCCTGCGCCAGATCGTTCTGCGCCTTCTCCCCGCCGTTTAATCGATAGATCAGGCACTTGGTTGCTTTCCGGAACACCTCCCGCAGCTGCCACAGGGATGCCGCGTCATTGGTATACCCCAGTGTTTTTCTGGTATCCCGCGCAAATTCCTCTGCCGTCATTTCAAACACCGTCTTTTCCGGTCCCCAATCCAGCGCCACGGGCACTATCACAACGCCCCTGTCAGACAAAGCGGAGGCACTGTTTGCCGCGCTGACAAAATTGATATACGCGCCGGGCAGTGTCTTATTCTGCACTGTAAAACTTCCGCCACCTAACATTTATTTCACCGTTCCTTTCCTGCAATGTTTTCTTGAACACTCTACATTCTTCATTTCACTGCTCCCTCCACCTTCAGTTCGCCCATCGGAATAACCGGATCGGCCGGACGAATCAGAAAGCGGCTAAAGCTGACCAGCACGGTAAGCGCATCATCCGTAATCGTCCCGCTGCGTTCTATGCCTCTCACCAGACGATCGTCCTCCAGTCTTACCCATTCCAGCCCCTCCAGCAGCGTCTCGCACACCTCATTGAGCAGATGCGTATTATCACCTTTTTCCTCAGGAATAAACTGCACCTGCATATCCCAGGTACGCTGTCTCCGGGAGCCAAGCATCGGTATGTCCGTGGTCTTTAAAAAGCCCACAAAAAAACAGGGTGTTTCGATTCCCTGCTCCACATTCTCCGTATAGATGGTGTATGCGCCTTCAAACAATTTGTCCAGTTGCCTGGTTACCGCATGCAATAACTCATTCTGCATCCATAGCCTCCCTGATCTTTTCCTCCAGCTTTTTCTGCAGCATAGCCGGAGCTGCACGTTCCACATCCTTCTGTGAAATCGTAAGCATGAACTTTCCTCTGACCCAGCCCTGCTTTAACTGTTTCCCAAGAGCCGGTACATATCTGCCCGGCTGCTGCCGGTGCCCGTACTCTACATAGCTGGCATAAAACACATTGTTGATCACTTCGATGGTCCAGCCGCCGGACGCCTTTACGGGCTGCCCGGTTGTCCAGCCGCGACGCAGAGTTCCGCCGGAATACCCCGACCAGTATTGTCTGATGCGCTCCTGTTCTTCCGGCGCGATCCCGCCCGCTTGCGGAGGTGTTCCTACCGGAGTACGTTTTTTTACCAGATACAAAAGCCTGGCGGCCAATTCCCTGGCGCATGCCTCACAGAAGGCGTCTGTTTCGCTTTCCAGCTTCGCCATCCGCTCCCGCAATGCTTCCAGCTCCCGAAAGTCGCATTTCCCCCATTTGGCCATCAACAGTATCCTTTCCACAGCTCCAGCACAATCTCCTGATGCGACGTATAAACCGCCGCCTTACCGCTCTGAGCGTAGCTTTCCGTCCGGCCGTTCTGCGTCACCTCGATCCGGCTGCCGGGAGGAATCACCTGCTCCGGCGCCAAAAACAGCTTGATCGTCTGGGCAGCTGTCGTCACCGTCTCGCTGTTCTTCGCCGCCGGGGATCCGGAAAAAGACAGGTGGCATGGCAACTCTCCCTGCAGCAGCGTCTCCTTGTGCTTCGACACCCGCGTCTCCGGATCCTTTTCATACGCCAGTGCGTAAATGCTGCACACACCGTCATAGGTCTGTTCCAGGACGGCTTTGTGCATTCTCTGGGCCTGTCTGATCGCATCGGCAATCATGCTACCACCTCAGCTTTCGATACCGGTTTAACTGCGTCTGGTAGTTTTTCAGGATACCGCCTGCCAGCGCGTCTGCTGCATTTCCAAAGCCAGTGGATGTATCCCCTTCTGAAATGGAGGTTACCGCCAGCGGCGCGGCATCTTCGCCCGGCCGCTCATAGCGATATAAATCCATTGCCATCCGGTAAGCCGTATTGGTCAGGCCTTCCGGCAGCGTCACCAGGTTGCAGTAATTCAGGATCGTCTCCTGCACATCGTCCAGCAGAAACTGCAGCGCAACGTCCCTGCCGGTATCCTCTTCCGGGATCCCCAGCAGGGCTTTTAATTTTGCCAGCTCCATACCGATTACCCCAGCTTGTGCTTGAAAGCAACGATCCGGATCTGCTTGTGCTCATATACCGGCTTCCAGTTCACCGGATCCTTCATCTCTGCTCTGGAGGGACCTTCCGTCTTCGCCACGTTGGCATTGGTGAAGGCGACGCCGCGGGGATGGAGGATCATCGTCTTACGGTTAATCAGATAGTCCACACCGGAGCCCTTCCGCTTTGCACGGTCGGTTTCAGTCGCAACAAATCCCACCGGCGAACCATTGCCCAGCGCAATCGCACCGTTGCCGAATAAATATGTCGTGTACACGCCCTTGTCTGCCGGGCAGCCATCGTCGATAATCACACGTTTTCCCTGATATACGTTAAACGCCACATCATTGGAGGGCTGAACCGTATCAATCAGGTTCTGCTTCTTCAGATAAGCTTCCGTGGCGCTGTGCATACAGATACCGGTCAGCTGCGCTTTGGCATCTCCCAGCATCTGTTCCGCATCGATAAACGCCGACCCGCTCCAGTTTGCCGCAGCACCGCTCTTCGCAGAGATATCCAGCAGATTGCTCGCCAGACGAGTCTCCGCTGCTGCGCCTTCCCCGGAGCCCGCAGGCACCGTGCCGAAAATGCCGTCCAGCAAGGCAACCAGCTCCTTCTGCAAATCGCGGGACCAAAACTGCGCTACCAGAGAGCCGATCGCCGCCATCGGATCAGCGCCCGCCAGCGCAGCGGACAGGTCCGTAGCGCTCCACATCTTCGCCCGGCGGATGATCGCCGCAACATCCTTGTTGGAGGTGATCTTGTTATCCGCCAGATCTGCTCCCTCAATCACCTGCTCCGATTCTCCGGTCAGATCCTCGAAGAAGGGCATATTCACCGTAGGCGCCGCCTGGGACGCCAGCGCGTCAAACTCACTGTTATTTGCAATAATACCGCACTGCACCAGCGCGGAAAGCTCCATCGTCCTGTTGACGACGTAAGGGTTAAAAAGTTCGGGGACGATAACGTCCTGTAAAGTCGTTCCTGCCATTCTTATTTACCTTTCCTTTCTCAGATTGTTACCCCGGCGGCAGAAGCCATCTGCTTTGCCATCGTGGGATTTTCCTTGTAAATACGCCCCTGTTCTGTCAGATTGAAGGTCTCCTTCTTCCAGGGATTGGCTGCCGGAGGAGTACCCCCTCCCGCAGGCGTGTACTCCGCGCCGGGATCCGCCTTAAACAGATGCGGGGAAGCTTCCCGGACGGGCTTTAAGAGATCATCCAGCCCGATCGGCTTGCCATCCTTATCGAAGTTAAACTTGTCCACTCCGCCCTGCTTATAGATCAGGTAATCTGCATCCAGCACGCCCGCAGCAGCCAGCTTCTCCTTCAGTGCAGCCTCCTTCTTGGTTGCTGCCGCCGCCTTTTCCAGCTCCGCCACTGTTTCCTTGTACTGCGTCACCTGCTTCTGCAGCTCCTCATTGTCCTGATTCCCCTTTTTCAGGGTCTCGATCGTTGCGTTGGCCTCCTTCAGCTTACCGCTCACCTCGTCCAGCCGTTCCTTCGGAACAAAGCCTTTCATCCCTTCTGTCCATGCGTTTACCACCTTCTGTGCCTGCTCATCAGACAGCCCCATTGCTACCAGATCTTCTTTTTTCACCTTCCTACCTCCTGTTCATCTTCACTTGTTATCCCGGTCGTGCCCGGTGATGTCTCCTTCTTTTTCGCCTGGGATACCAAAAAAGGCGATAAAAATACCACCAGCCTGTGATTGGCTCGTGGTAATTTCATGCTACATATCCATCAGCTTTCGGATCAATTCCAGGTCCGGTATTGCCTTTCAACTCACAGCCTCGTAAGAGGCCGACGGTAGTAACGTGCACCCCAGAGGGGCAAGCGTCTGATTATTTTTTGCATATTGTCCTCGTCCTTTCGTAATACTCATGCCCACCCTTTTCCGTCCCAGGTTAATGGCCTGCCTCTTTTTATCCATTCCTCATAAGTGGCCTCTTTCGGAATTGTACCAAATTTTTTAAAAACTTCGAATTCGTCGTGCCGGCATTTTTCCAGTTCTTCCGGCGTGGGCTCCGGCCTTTTCAAGGGGCCGTTTGGATAGTGCTCCGGTCCTTTTGGCATATATTCGTAGGTTGTCCGGAGCAGAAAACATTCGTGCGGGGAAAGCTCCCCCTGTCGCTTTTCTCTTTCGTCATCTGGCAAAGCCAGCCATTCCAGCGCGGTAAGTCCCATTCAGCCCTCCTTTTGAACCCCTTTCATCCATTCGTCAAAGGTCATATCTTCCGGCACACGATGAAATTGCTTCTCAAGAGCAAACAGATTTCGATTCAGTTTTTCCTCTTCTTCCGGGGTATATTGAACCGGCGATTCACTTAACGGCGTTGATTTTCCCCATACAGGCTCATGATGAATCCTGTATCTGGAGGCTTCAACATTATCCAGTTCATTGTACCGTTTCCGTTTTTCCTCATCCGAAAGTCTCGCAAACTCTTTTGCCGTTAATCCCATTACATTTCCTCCAAAACAATGTACCATTTACCTTCATGTGACATTTTTTGAAGCACCTTAAATTTTGCACCGCGTTCATAGAGCACTTCTTTTTCCGCTGCATTGTACTGCCCCAGATCATGCCCGCGTTTCGCGTTTTGAATATAAATCCTCAGATGCGCTTTAGGATTATATTCGTCCGCTTTTGTCGTGGAAAGATACTGCCCGGAACTCCATTCCTGTCCCACCTCAAAAGCATCAAAATATTCCTGTATTAATTCAGGATCAGAAATATCAACATCGCGAAGAAGATTCCCCTCATATGCGGGGAAATATTCCAGTGCTTCGTCCAAATCCATTATCCATTGTCTTTCAAAGTCTGTCAACTGCGTCCCCCTGCGAAGCTTGTCGTTCAACGCGGTCGCTGCCGGGCTCACATACCGCAGAACCGCTGCCTTCATGGCCTGCGTGAGAGTAACCTCGTATCCTTTTTCATCTCCCTCTACAAAACGCTTTTTCCACTCCCCATAATTCAGGCTGCCATCAACGAACACCGTCTTGCCTGTCTCCGGATCCCGGGCGGAGCGTTCTACAATCACGCCAAACTCATCCCAGTCATCAAAGGCCGGTGATGTATCGCACCGGCAGCGCGGGTGGATCGGCGGCGCTGTGACGCCAATCTCGAACGCAGACATGGGAAACACCTTCTGATCCATGCTGCCGCATATTTCACACGTCCGGCCGTCCAGCGTCGCATCAAACTCAAACTTCTCCACGCCCAACTGCTTGAAGCACTCCCGCTGGGAAGACGAAGAGATGGCGGCAGCTTCTGTCATGATCAGGTTTCCAGCCTGGGCTTTGCTGACCTCCATCTTCGCCGCAAGTCGTTCAATGGCCGACCGCGGCGCTTCTCCGCGGATTATGCACTGAGCAAGCTCCGTATGCAGATTGGCAACCAGTTTCTCCTTATTCGACCAGATTCTGTCAGAAAAGGCCTTGCCATCCTGCGCCCATGGACGCTTGATCAGCGTATCGATTCCCTTCTCATTCAGGCGGGCCACATTAAAGCCCATGCCTGTCCCTTTTGAAATCTCAAAGGCTGTCCGGTAAAACTGCTCCGCATAATTATTGTGCAGATAATCTGTCATGCCTGCTTCAAACTGCGTAGAGAGCAGTTCTGCATGCTGCTGCGCCTGCAGCTTCATCGCTTCCAGATACGATATATGGAATCTGGTCGAAGCGTTCTCCAGCTCCTTCATCCAGCGCTGATCCACCGCGTTCTCCCGGCCCGCCTTAATATAATCCTCCACCGTCCAGCGAAATTCTTCCAGTTCGGAATTTTTCAAAAACCGCTTTGCGGATGCATAGCTGATATCATTATTTTCCGCCAGCCTCCGGTACCAATGTTCGATGTCCATCTGTATGCTGTTTGACGCCCGCCGGAACTGTTCCTGCACATCCTGATAATATGCCTTACTGCGCTGATACTGCTCATCCTCCAGCTCCCGCATTCTGTTTTTCCAGTAGCTTCTCCCGTTCGCCATTTATGCCACCCTGCTGTGTTTTTGAAAACGCATCCTGATACTCCCCGGCCTTTTCCATCTGCGCATCCTCCTGCTCCTCCAGCTGCTGCAGCTCCTTTTCCGGATCATCCACCCAGGGATGATTCCGTACGATTGTCTCGTCCGAGATCACTCCTTTGCTCTGAGAGGCGATCTGAGACAGCTCCTGGTCATTACGCACCGATGTCCGTGTCCAGGTCTGCACGATCGAGTCCTCCTTGATCGGGATACCCATAAGCCTGCAAACGCAGCGGATAAATCGTCCGAAGCTGGGGCGAAACTCCGTTTCCATCAGTCCGGCCTTCAGTTCCAGCAGTGAATACAGGAAATTCAACGCCACGCCGGAGCTGTTTCCAAAGTTCTCCGGATCCGGATCAATACCCATGCCCTGCTCAAAAATACACTTCCGGGTAGTCGCAAGCAACTTCTCCCTGGCTTCCACCGGCAACTCAATGGTCAGCGTGGACACACCGGAGTTATCGCCATCCCCGTCATTGTCCACTTTGATTGTTTTGTAGTCCTTCATATCCCGCAGGAACTCATTCAGGTCCGCGCCGCCGTAGTTAGTCAGCACAAAAATGACCTCCTGGATGTCCTCCAGGTCATTGACAAAGCCGCTGAATACCTTGCAGTAGGTATCGATCAGCGGCTTAATGTTTTTCAGATCATCCGTGGCTACGTTGTTATTGGCGAATGCAAAGAAGGGTACCTCCCCGATTCCATGTTCAAAGGAGCTGGACGTCTGGCTGACTCCCGCCGTATCGATGAGGGTAAACGCCTGATACGGCATCAGGCCGGCGTCAATGGTGTATCCGGCCTGGACGGCGTAGGCTTCACATACCCTGTCATTCCAATATTCGTACACATCCAGCTCCGTCCCCTCCTCCGCGATATCATGATAACATCGCAGCACTCCCAGCAGCCGCTTCTCCAGGCTTTTGTCCCAGATCGGCATGATCTGCTCCGAGGGCACAACCGCATAATTGTATGATCCACTCTGCCGGTCTCTCCACACATGAAGCCACCCGGTTGTAGTATTGGAGGCCTCCACACACAGGTCCTTACAGGTCTTGGGGTATTTATCCCCCAGAAACGCCCGCAGGGCCTTATTGGCCGCATCCGTCCCCACGTCAAACAGCGGCGGAGCCGAGAACATGTAGGACGCCTTCTGATTCACTAAAAGCCCGTGGAAGTTAAAGGGAATCCGGTTGTCTGCATTGCGCAGCGGTGTCTCCGCCTCATGCTCCTGTCTCTGGCGCTCCTTCCGGGACGGTTCGAATAAAATATCCGTTTCGTTCCTGTAGTACCGCCGGGCCACCTCCGCCCGGTGGATGTACCCGACGTGAAGCGCAAGATATTTTTTTATCAGCTTTTTTACGATCTCAATCTCCATCGCTTTTTCCTCACTTCAGGATATTTATGCCGGACGGCCTGCGGATAATTGTGTACGCCAGATAGCGCGTAGCGTCCAGAGCGTGATCGTGCTCTTTCACCGGCTTATCTTCTCCCCGCTCTGCCGCCTTCGCGTCCCAGATGTATGAACCAAATTCTTTGATCAGGTTCGTACAGCTCTGGTCAATCAAAATGGAACCCTGGTTCAGCAGCGTCGCTACGAATCGGATTCCATCCAAAACATCATTTTTCGCCTTTTTTACCTTGAATCCATCTTTTTCCAGCTGTGCCTTAAAGCTGGCCGCTGCCGGATCCAGTACCACACTCCGGATCTTCTCGCCGGCAAGCCAGGCTGTCAGATCCTCGGAAAACTCCTTGTCCGTCTTCTGCCTGCCTTTTTCCCGGCCGGAATAATAATACTCCCGCCGACAATACCAATGGCCGTCCACGGCATGATTCCATAACAAAAAGGCCGTTGGATTTTGAGTACCATAATCGCAGCTTACAAACTGCTCTCTGGTCCAAAAGTTGGCACCATGCTTCGCTGCTGTCAGAGCCTCCGTGTCGACGACATGCTTGTCCTTGTCAAACATGTCGTAGATGATGCCCTCCGCCATCGCCCACAGTCCCAAAATATAGCGTTTGAAGAACACACCGCTGTAGTTACTGCGGTACCTGGCTTTGATCTTCTCCGATAGGCTCAGATTGTCGTCCATCGTGAAGTGAACATACAACAGCCTTTTCAAGCCGGCCGTCTTTCCCTCTTTCGCCGCTTCCTCCTGCAGCCTTCTGGTCTTTTCCTTGCCCAGATATCCTACCGCTTTATCGATCCAGTTTACTTTGAACCAGTGATATGGACCATCCGGATTACAGTTGAACCAATATTTTGATCCATCCACGCTGCATCGGCCGGTCGCCTGATTGACAAAGCTCTCCGGCATCAGCGCAACCTCATCAAAGAACACGCCCGCCAGTGTAATACCCTGGATCAGGTCCTGGCTGCGCTCATCCTTGCCGCCGAAAATGTAGAAATAGTTTTCTCTTTCTCCCCGCGTAACAACGATCAGGTTATCTGCCCGATGATCGGTTACGCGGTAGCCTCTGCTTTTGAGCATTAGCTTCAGCCAGAACAACACATTTCTGCGGAAGGATCCAATGGTCTTACCGCACATGGCAAAATTCTGGCCGTTAAATGACGCCATCGCCCAAAATACAAATGACAGCGACATGCTCACTGTCTTGCCGGATCGGATCGCTCCGTCCGCTATAATGCCGTCATAATCCCGAACCGGCGACGTCTCACACCACCAGTTCAGAACCCTCCGTTGCTTCGGAGAAAACGGTTTGAATTGAAAAAACTGCCTAATCTTTCTCATCAGTCCAATCCTCCTCCGCCGTCCCCTCCAGAGCCGTCAGAAATCCGTCATCTGCCTGCTCTGTATCCTCCGTCAAGTTTGCCTTAACCCGCATTACATCAATCCGGGCTCGCTGTTCTTCGGTGGCCAGCTCCCAGTTGGCATGCAACATCTCATCATACTGCTTGACCAGGCTGCGCAGCTCTCCCTGCGCTCTGGCCTGAGATTTTAAAAAGTTGGCTTGCTTATCCCACGCCTGCTGCACCTGCCAGCGCTCCTCCACTACGGCGTCCCCCACCTTGTGACCAATTTGGGAGGTAGTAACATCCGTCTGATCCTTCACATACATGATCTGCTGCGCTCTAAGGATGGCCGCATAAGCGATCTGGATCTGATGCCAAAGCACATCCAAAGGATCCTCCGGCATCTCCTGGATAATAGAGAAAGCCTCCTCCGGAAGCCATTTCCGAAAGAGGCCGTGTTTCTCTGCATGACTGTTTCGCGGCGGCCCCGTGGCATTGTGATTGCCCGGCTGACCGCCGCGTAGTCGTTTCGCAACGTTGCGTTTTTCATTTGCAACGTTGCAATCCCACTTCTGTCTATTTTTCCAGCTGCGGATCGTCCCCTCCGGCAGATTCAGTTGACTTGCAATCTCAACCAATTTCATACCGGAAAGAAACATCTCCCGCGCCTGTTCTGTTCTTTCATCTGGTCTTCGTGGCAACCTCACCACCTCTCTTTTCGTCGTTTTGGTTTTTGGGGAAAGGAAAAGAAGCTATTTTTAACCAAACAGTATAATTTGCAAAATTCCAACTACCCCATACAATATGATTGTCATTATACTTGCTATAATTATTCCAGCTGTTAAAAAAAAGAAAGCGTTTTTATTTGTTGAGAACATATATTCTATTCCGCAGTATTTGTCCAAAAAATAAAAAATCCATGATAACAGCATCAAAAACGCTATAACACAAAAAATCATAGCATAAAATTTATTTTTCATCTTGCGCTACCTCATTTATCAATGGGCTTGCCTCAAACTCAAGAGTTCCTTTAAGTATATTTAAAGCATTTAATTGCTCTATTATATTTTCAACATCCACTCCCTCTTCTTCGGCTTTATTCATCATCTCCAAAAAATTATTGATATATTCCAGTTTTTCGGAATTTAATGCAATCTCTGCTCTCTGTAACTCAATCCTTTCCTTCTCTACCTCAATTTCAATCGTCTTATATTGCTTTATGAATCCCATAATTCCCGGAAGTTCAAACCCAAAAGCACTTCCACCTGTAACTGCTATAAACAAAAAAATAAGTGGTATTTTTGCTTTTGTAAGTTTTTCAATTCCGTCTTTCAATTTTATTCTTACATTACCAGGTGAATTCAAACTAATTGTTGTCGATATAATATCTTCATCAACAATTCCGGTAAAAAATTCGGTGAGACTATACATTAACTTGGATATTTCTCTTGGTTTTATAGCATCCTTCTTTTGAATGTTTATCGTAAATGTAATATTGCTCTTGTATGAAAAACAATCATATATGCTATTTAAAATGCTCTCTGCATAATCATCAAAGCTACTAATTCCATGGTACGCAGAAATAGCTCTTCTCAAATCATATGGCAAGCTGTGCATCTCCAAAATCTTTAATATTGTTATCTTTCGACGCTTTCTATAAGGGCACTTTACTTGATTAATTTCGTATTCACTATTATCAATTTTGGGTATTACGCTTTGTTCTGTTTCAAAATTTTTACTGTCATCCTCATAATATTTTCCTGCTATAGCAAAGGCTATTTTCGAACTTCCGGCACTTGGTATGATTAAATAATCCCCTTCCTTCATGTTGTAAATAAAGTTTTCACATTTATTTACAGCCAACATAGGTCTTTTATCACCATACAGCCGTTGTATAGATTCTTTAACTATAGTTTTGGACTGACAATCTAACACTGTACCTTTTGTGATTATATTCCACCCCAAAGCAACATATCCCTCTTTCACAAATTCCTCAAAAAAGTAGCCCCTTTTTGTTCTTATCATCCAAAAATGTGTATCGGAATCAATTTCCCTTATTTTATAATTTACGCTTTTCTCTATAAATTCGCGTATACTATTATCCATGCTATGTTTTCTCCCAAAATACATTTTTCTTTATCATACACCAAATACCGCTAAAAAGAAACACCCAACCGCGTTTCCACAGCCAGGTGCTTTGAAAAAATGTATGGGAGGAAACCATGTCTTCCACTGCTTCCAGTTTATACTATAGCATTTTGAAAACGAAAAAAGCGAAAAAAACGAAATTACTTTAAAAAATTGGCAAATTCCATTCTCACACTGTCTCCCGTCGCCTTCCGTCCCATCCGTGCCGCTGTCTCTGCCCAACTCAGGCCCTCGAAGAACCTGTATCGGATGATCCGCTGCATCCGCGCCGGGATCGTCAGCATCCAAACCTCCACATCCCGTCTGATCCGGTCGGCGCTATTCTTGCGCTCTACCAGCAGCTCCTCCTCGGTCCGAAGCCGGTTGTCATCCCGACAAGTATACGCTGTCCCATGGATTTTAAAGCTTTGCGGATTGTAAGGGAATTCCGGGTTACTCCCCCTTACGCTGTCCTGCAATACCTCTTCCCGGCGTTTTTTCAGTCGCTTTATGTCGCGTTCCGTCTCCCGGATCAGCTCGCAGGCATCGATATAATCGTTCAGGATCTGCTTGTCCATTGGTATCACCTCCTCAGATTTTTCTATTGCCGTTAAATTTCAGGTTCGCACCGCTCTGCCATATACTACTCATCCTTTTCCGGCTCCGGGACCGGCATCCACGCCAAGACCTTGATCGGCTCCCGGTTACCTGGAAGCTGCCACTGGCCCATAAAGTACATGGCGAAAACACAACGTTTCCGGTAGTCATCCCAGGCAAGGACGCTGTTAAACGAGTCCTCCGGCAGCCGCTCATCTACCGGGATCCAGCTTGTCCTCCTCTGCATTGCCTTGATTTCCTCCGGTGTCAGTCCGGTGTCCTCGTACCTTTTGAGTGCCCAGTACAGTGACATCGCATGCTCCTTAACCGCTTGCGCATCGATAATAGCCCTCCTCCAACCACCCTCTATGCGCTCATCCTGGATTGTCAATCTTTCCATCTGCTACCTCCTCGCATAAATATTTATCCTGGAACCCATCCCAGTATTTATATGCCCGATTGGCCAGGCAACTCATCGCATATTCAATCAGCTCCTCATCCGTCTTAAACCATGAACAGCGCCTCCGGCAATCTTCAACGATTCTCTCCAACAGCTCCGTCTCCCCACATTCAACGATCGCTGCAGAAATTCCTTTACGCCATTCTTCCGGATCCAAGTCACCCGCGGCAGCCGTCTGGTATGTCACGGCGTATCTGTTGATTTCGCGTCGTGTTCCGATCCGTGTGATCTCATAAGTTCCGGTTCCGACACTGCGTCCCAGCTGCAGTCTTATCGCATACGCATCCGGCGGCAGCGTTTTCTTCTCTACGCTCACCATTTCCGTCTCCCCCTACACCCGCTGTCCTGCTCCTCCACCAGATCCTCTCCGATCCGGTACAACATGTACCCCACCCCGATCAGTATCAACAGCGCCGCTACAACGATTCGTTTCATCCCTTTTTCCTCCTACGCATTCCCTGTGAAACCACAACTCTGTCCGCCGGCGCGTTGCGATATGCTCTGCTGCTTCCCATGCCGCAATCTCTTTTCCACATTCGCGGCAAATCCGAACAGGCTCGTTTCTCTCCTTTGCTGCTTTTTTCATCACGGCTCCTTTCCAGACACATATTTTTGTACTGCCGTATACGCATCCAGATACAATCGCCCCAGCTTCTCGCTCTCAGCCCGGTTCTTCTCATACTGTTTCTGTCCTGCGTCGACAAAAGCATCCCAGCCGTCATCGTCCAGCGGAGCTCTCCCATACTGCTTGTACAGGGCCCAAATATCACAGAACACGCCATACACCTGCCTAAAATCATTCATCCGTAATCTCCTCTGCCCGGATATAGATTCCAGGAATCTCTGCCCAGAACTTTTCTGCCAGCTCGGACGCTACCTGGGCGTCGTCTTTCCAGAATCCCAGATCTGTCATGACGTCCTTCAGAAGCTTCTGCAGGTTGTCCGTATCCGGCTTCGTAATCCTGTATGATCCGTCCGCATGCGTTCCGCGAGGAAAGCACCACATGGTACTCAGCCTTACCGCTCCCTGCATCGGCTCCTTGGGTGCATGTTTCGACAGATGCGCCCGCAGGACTGTCCTTGCTACTTTCAGTTCCACCGGTTCATAGAACACCGGCTTTCCATTCACCACCCTCACCTGCTTCTCCTGGTGAGTTACCGTCGGCGGTTTTTTCATTGCCATAAAAAATTCAATTGCCATTCGCTTTACTCCTTTAACGCGCGAAATTTATTTTCTTGGCTGCGCTTGTCACGGGGAGGGGGAAGGGAACGGGCGGGCTGTGCTGTAAGCCCGTCCTTTCCTACCCCCGTGATCCACCGCGAGGGGGGACTTTGTTTACCCCTGTAAGGGGTAGTGTCTTCCCCGCAACACGGGGAAGACTGAAATTCAGTGTTCCCCGCACTCCGCGGCCTTTGCGGGGAAGTCTTATTTTCAGTCTTTCCCGCAAAACAGTGCGCTGACGGGGAAGACTGAAATTCAGTCTTTCCCGCATTCCTTCTTTTTGATGATCCCATCCTCAATGACATATCCACCATGCTCCTTAATGCGATCCCGAACCGTCCGATCCGATATTCCCATGTACTCTGCCACATCCTTCACGGATGGTTCTTCTCCGAAATTTCCGTTCTCAACCGCTTCCTCAAGCGTCTTTTTCCGGTCATTTTTCCGGTCCTTTGCATTCTTTTTATTCCGGTCGGTCCCTTTCTGCCAGGGCGCTTTCTCCGTATCCGGCTGGGTATCGTTTAAGACACCCACCGCGTCAATGCAGTGTGTCGGATAATTGAACCATACATTGACCGGATTAAACTTTGGAAACTCCCGCAGCGTGCCTTCTATGCGCCACGCAGTCTTCTCTGCGGCCCGTTTCTTTGCATCTGCCACCATCTGCTCCAGCAGCCGCGCGTCTTCGCCGTAGACCTTTTTGCGGCTGTATTCCAGCATGCGGACAGCGCTGAATGTGTCGTCTAAGGAGATCCCATCCTCCCAGTCCGTAAAGTGCGCATTTAAAAACTGCGTACAGGCATCACAGGTGGCTTTATTGGCTTCCTGCTCCATAAGCGTCTCGCTGGTATCCAACTCGATCAGATCCAGCATAGCGTCCGGATCCCGGGCAAATACACCGGATCCGCTGGCCCTGTCCATGCTGCGTTTTCCGCCCTGGGCACCCTTGCTGTGATGATGGCAATAGATCACCGCCGTCCCAAGCTCCGTGCAGATTTTGTCAAACTGGTTGCAGAACTGCGCCATCTGATCTGCACTGTTTTCGTCCCCGGTAATGACCTTATAGATCGGATCAATCACGATGGCTATATAATCCCGTTTGGCCGCCCGCCGGATCAGCTTCGGCGCCAGTTTATCCATGGGGACCGACTTTCCCCGCAGATTCCAGATGTCGATATTCTGCAGGTTCTTAGGCCTCCAGCCAAGCGCAGTATAGACATCCTTAAACCGGTGCAAACAGCTGGCTCTGTCCAGCTCCAGATTGACATACATTACTTTTCCCTGCGCGCAATCCCAGTTTAACCACCGGCGGCCCTCTGCGATGGCGCAGCACAATTCAATCTGTAAAAATGATTTCCCGGCCTTTGACGGTCCTGCAATCAGCATCTTATGTCCCTGCCGAAGGATGCCGTCAATCAGGCAGGGAGAAAGCTCCGGCAGGCAATTCCAGACGCCATCCAGACTTTCCGGCTCCGGCAGGTCATCGTTTACGCTCTCGATCCATTCGTACCATTCGTTCCAACTGCTCTTTCCGATATTGGTATCCATCAAAAACTGCTTGTGACCATTCCGGATCACGCCGGGCATTCTGGACAGCCGGGAAGGATTCTTGTTCTGCGTATCGATTTCAAGGCCGTTCTTTTTGCAAACCTCATACAGATAATTCACCCGCTTGCGATATTCGTCGTAATCGGCAGCATCCACGCGCACAATCGCGTGGATACTCTTCTTGCCGGAAAACACAAGGCAGGCAACCGGAAGCTCCAACTCCCGGATAATCGCGTTTTGTTTCTCCAGTTCTGTCGAATCTGATTCCACCAACGCATAGCGGTATTCCGTCACGTTCTCGTTTTTGCAGCCTTTTCCATCCAGAGGATTGAAGCGGATCCATGCGCCCGCCTCCTCCCGATAATCCCCCAGGACTGCCCCCAAATCATCCTTGCAATGGTTCAGCTGCTCAATCAGCTGTCCTGCCGTCCGGTCTACGCTGCCTTGCTGCGGCAGCCAGCGGGTGCCCTTTTCATCGCTCTTTTCCCAGCTGGCCGTCACATAGCCTACATTTTCTCCGGCTTCAAACAGCGTTTCCAGATATCGGATCAGCTGTTCTGCCGGGCTCCAATGCTCCGGTTCCCTGATTTCACGCCCTTCTACCCATGCTTTATCCACGACCACATGCTCATCCTGGATTGCATCGTCCCAATCCAGTTCATGGCCATATTCCGGCGACCAGCCCTGATCTTTTGCGATCTGCACCAGCGTCCCGCCGGTCACAGGCGTGGCGTTCCCGCGAAATCCATCCCATTTGCGGAAGCACTCGCCGGTATGATACCGGCCGGCATCCCGGCGGCTCCAATGATCCCAGTCCGCCGCCGTATATCCTTCTTCTTTCAGGGCCATTCCCACATTGATCCATCCCTGGTAATCCAGCAGTGCAGGATCGATATGATCCAGTACTTCTAAAATGTTATATCCATCCATCGTTTACTCCGTTCCGGGCACGTAGGTTGCAGGATCAACTCCTTTGGGGATCCCTCTCCATCCCATCGCTGCAATGCGGCTGATCATATTGTTTGCCTGTCCAAATGTCCATGTTCCAACATGCTGGAATCCTCTGCTTTCCAGCTGCCTGATTTGTCTGGGCCTGGCCAATCCCTCCTGCTGGCGCTTTTGCAGCCGTTCCAGCAGCAGCGACGCCTTTCCTGCATTCTCGATTTCATCCGGCAGGATTCCAAACTTTTCCAGTGCCTGGCGCTGGTTATCAGAGGCCGGCGCCATTTCCCAACCGAAGGAAGGTACATAACCGGACAAATCCTCCGCCTGAATGCTCATTTCAAACTGCAGCGGATCCACCAGCCGGCTTTTCCTCCGCCGCATTTCCGCAAGCTGCTTCGCCAGGGCTTCTTCCCGCTGCGCAACCACATCTTCTGCCGCCGCATGCTCCGCTTCCTCCAGATCCACCGCACACCCAGCCGCTTCCAGGTTTGCGGTCATCTGCCGGGAAACCTCTTCGTCCGTACAGATCAAATCCGCCGGATGACACAGTTCATGCCGCTCCGTGTGCCACAGAAAGTCCAGTAAGAGCAAATATTCTTTTCCGGGAGACAGTCTCGTTCCGCGCCCCACCATCTGGCTGTACAGGCTGCGTACCTTTGTCGGCCGCAGCACCACAACACAGTCCACAGAAGGGCAATCCCACCCTTCTGTCAGCAGCATGCTGTTGCACAGCACGTTATACCGGCCGGCGTCGAAATCCGCCAGGATCTCTGCACGGTCCGTGCTCTCCCCATTGACCTCTGCCGCGGCAAATCCGCAGCTGTTTAAAATATCCCGAAACTTTTGGCTGGTCTTGACAAGCGGCAAAAACACTACTGTTTTGCGATCCCTGCAATGCTTCTGCATTTCCTCCGCAATCTGATGCAGATAAGGTTCCAGCGCTGTAGCCAGATCCCCGCTTTTAAAGTCTCCCGCCTGAATCCCTACACCGGTCAGATCCATCTTCAGCGGCAGGGTCAGTGCTTTGATGGGAGACAGGTATCCGCTTTTGATCGCCTTTGGCAGCGTGTATTCATACGCCAGGCTATCGAACACCTCTCCCAGGTTGCGCATGTCCCCACGATCCGGCGTAGCCGTCACGCCCAACACATGAGCCTGCGGAAAATGCTGCAATACCTTCTGATAACTGTCCGAAATACAATGGTGCGCCTCATCAATGATGATGGTCTTGAAATAATCCGGTGAAAACTGGTTCAATCGCTTTTCCCGCATCAAGGTTTGCACCGAACCAACCGTGATAGGATACCAGCTGCCCAGACAGGTATTTTCTGCCTTTTCCATGGAGCAGCCCAGTCCCGTTGTCTTCTTGATTTTATCAGCCGCCTGATCCAACAGTTCTCCGCGGTGCGCCAGGATCAGCACCCGGCCGCCTCTGCGCAGACACTCTTCTGCCACTTTGGCGAATACCACAGTTTTTCCGCAGCCAGTAGGCAGAACAAGCAGCGTACTTTTTACGCCGCTGTCCCACTGTTCAAAAATCTGTTGTTTGGCTTCTTCCTGATAAGGTCTCAGTTCCATCCCTTACATCTCCTTAAAATTTCCCAGGTTCAAACTTCCGGCTCTCCTTGGGATACAGCCTGTCAATCCGGTTGATTGTACGGGTTTCGTTGTCCTTTTTATATTCCTCTATCTTGAGCTTGCAACGGCCCGTTGCTCCCGGCAACATACCCCAATTCATTTGCACCCGCTCATTTTCCTGCTTTTGTCCGACTCCGCGGAACAGCTCCGACAGCTTCCACTCCATGGAGGTATGCAGCACATAATTCTCCTTTACGGAAACATCTTCGCCGTGCGGATTCTTCACGGTAAAATACACGATCGCCATGTTGCAGGGCGGAAGCTTTCCGCCGCCTTTGGAGCGTGCCCGCTCAAATTTTTCTATTGTAAAGTCATAATCGCCTTCCGGAAGCGTGATAAACTCCTTGGCGTCCCTTTCAATGTAATCGTCCCACTGTAATTCTCTCTCATCCATTGCTTTGTCTCCTTTTCAAATCAAAACGGAATTTCTGTTTCTTTCCAAATCTGCTTGATTACCTGGAACACCTGACTCCAACCGGCCACCAGGGCCCCGTCAACAAATCCCGGATAGGTCTCGTCATACCTCCAGATCGGGACGTCTGAGGTAAAATATCCTCGTTTGGCAACTGCCATTTGTACATCCCACTCACTTACCCCATTCTCCGTCATCAGATCCCGCAGCGCCTTTGGGATTCGCTCATCCAACTTCGGCGGCGGAGAGGGTGGATCCACCGGGCCTGAAGCCATGCCTTCGCTTCCGGATGCCGGCGGGGCGACACTTCCTCCTGTTTCTCCCGACAAATTCATGGACATCTGTCCATCAGGAGCCCGCCGATCCGGTTCCGGCGCCTGAACCGGCTCTCGAACCGGCTCCTGAACCGGCGCAGACGGTGCAGCTGCTGCGGAGTGAGGCTGCTGTGTTTGCACCTGCGGAGGCTGCTGTTGTGGTGCCGGCTCTGTATGCTGCGGTGCCTGTACGCCTGCGGGCGCCGCCGCCTTTTCAGATGACGTTCCTTCGATGATCGCCGCAATTACGTTGTAATCAAAATCTGTCTCATCCGGCAGACCATAGCGGTTTTTCGCATCCCAGCAAGGATGATGCTGGGTATACATGACTCTGCGGCCGCCCTGGGCCTTGAACTTCCGCCCCTTATCATCCACCGCAACGGCCACAGTCTTGTAGTTGGCAAAGAGGATCATATCGGCCCATTCCTTGACCAGCGGTGAAGTCTGGGAAGCCGTTTTCTTTCCAAGCTTAAGCTCCCACCGGTCATAAGAGCCCAGCTCATCCGGCTGCTCAAACTTGCGCATCTGGGCATGTGCTGTCAGCACCACATTTATCCCTTTTGCGATCACCTCTTCCAGACTGTGCAGAAAACGCCCAAACTCCTCTTTCACATACACATATCCGTTGCCGTAGCCGAAATCCTCAATTCCGTGCTTATGGTGACTGGTACAAATATCCTCCACACAAAGCTGTTCGGCCCAGTCGATTGTGTCGATAATCAGCGTCTTGCAAATTTCCGGATGCCCCTTAACATAAGCAATCTGCTCCTTCAGCATCGTCCACGACGTCGGCGCCGGCGTACGGGCCACGTCCAGCTCCTTCGTGCTGCCTTCCGTGTCGATGAAGAGAGGTTCCGGAAACCGGCTGGCAAATGTAGATTTTCCGATGCCCTCGGGGCCATAAACGACGATCTTTTTGGCACACGGGATTTTTCCTCTGATGATGTTCATTTAACTGACCTTCTTTCTTCGATTATTTGCTTTATCCCCATTTTCTGTTTTCATCACAAACCGTGATTCCCCTTCTTTGATATACGATCCTAATGCTCTATGTACAATTTGTTCATAGCATCCTTTTGGATTTTAGTGTACAATTTGTTCGTAGTCAAGTGTTTTTTATGGAGGTTATTTATGTTTCCAGAACGTTTACACAAAATCCGCAAGGAAAATGGTCTTACCGCCCAATATATGGCTGACAAATTAGGGATTTCATTACGAGCATACCAGTTTTACGAAAGTGGAAAACGGGAACCCTCTTTACAAACTTTGGTCAAAATTGCGGATATACTTATTGTTTCTACTGACTATCTTCTGTGTCGGGATGACTGGCTTCATTCTGCCGAAGAATTCTTTGATGAACACCAGTAATATCTTCTAATTTATCCCAGATGGCAAAATCTCCAATTCTGTCTCCTGATTCGATAAACTGATAATGTCTCAGCCCTATATCAAGCTCGTTTGCCATCTGCTGCTGGGTCATGCCCGCTCTCTGGCGGGCTTCTTTTAATTTTTTTCTCATCAAAATGCTCCTCCCTTCCATTCCTTTTTCTCAGGCATGGCAGGGATATCCTGCCCGGCCACATATCCCTCCTCAATGATAATGCTGCACTCTCCGCCGGTGCTGACGCGCGTGGCGATGGCCTGCAGTCCTTCCTGTTCCAACCACTGTCCAAATTCCTGCAGGGTGTCCAGGTCCATCTGCTCCAGCTTGTCCAGCAGCACAAAGCCGCACTTCGGATTCATCTTCCGGACAATCGCTGCCGCTACCTTCAACCGGTCCGATCCGGACATGTTATCCCACTTCTGTCCCTTATAGATCAGTTCTCCCTCTTCCACAGACAGCTCCGGAAGAGGAAGGGCAGCCGTTTTGAGCAGAGCCGCTTTCTGCTCCCGGGTGTCTTCCAGATCCTTTGTCAGCTCATCGTACTGACGCTGATATTCCCTGGCATCATCCTCTGCTTTATCCTTATCCAGGTTGGCGCGCACTTTCCGGTTGATCTCCTCAATGCCTGCGATACTGGCCTCCAGTTCAGCGGTGGATTCGTCCTGCAGATCTTCCGCAGATTTCCGCGCCGTTTCCAGATCAGCCAGCACTCTTTCCTGTCTCTGCAAGAGAGCGGCCAGTTCTTCATTGATTCGCTGGCTTTCCTGTTCCAGCTGATGAAGCTGCTCCCGCTTTCGCTGATTTTCCCCATTCTGTGCCAGAATGTCCTGCTGACGCTTGATCAGCTCCGTGGCGGAAACAATGTCTTTTGGAGCATCCGGATAATATGGCTGTTCTGCGGCAAATTTTCTTTTCTGGTCAGCGATCTGCCCAATCGCACGACGCCGGTTATACTGATCTGTTTCCTGCTGCTCCAGTGCTGCCAACTGGTCTCCCACACCGATAATCTTCAGGAGCGTGTTCGCTTTCTCCTTTCCGGATGCCTCCATGAACTTCGGCAGGTCCAGGGCAAGCTGGTTCACGAACTCGTTGAGAAGCTGCTGGCCACCCTTTTTACCGGAGGGATCCGTCACCTTCAGATCACTGTTCTTGCCTTTCCTTTCCACTACCAAGCCATTATCCATAACGACTTTCAGGTTGGGCGGGATCAGCGATCCTTCCCTGACGGCCTGTGAAGGACGGTATTTATCCCCTCCCAATGCCCAGGCAATGGCATCCAGCACGGAGGTCTTTCCCTGATTGTTGTTGCCTCCGATAATCGTCAGCCCATCTTTTGCCGGCTCAAGCTTGACGGCCTTAATCCTTTTTACGTTTTCAATTTCCAACTGATTGATTTTCATGATCAATTCTCCTTGCCTTTTTCTCTTGTCTCCCATATACTTAGGATGTAATATTTGCTTCGGCGCTGCTCCCTCTCTCCAAGGTCAGCGCCGTTTTCTATTGCGCCGGATCTCCCAGCTTGTCCTACGCTGCTGGCGGTGCCAATACCGCACCGCCAGCAGAAAGCACACCGCCGCGCTGACAGTCAACGCAACCGGCGTGTAGATCAGCGCTGTGCTCTCCCACAGCAGCACCGCCGCCGTCAGCGACATGCAGCCCAGTCCCATGTAAAAATCATCCACAGCTTGTCCTCCTTCCCGGCTTACACCGGTTCCTCGTCATTGTCCTTTTTCTTTTCCCAGTTTGGAAATGTGGGCCCCTTGACTTTTCCATCTTTAATGGCGTAATACAAATCAACCAGGGCATCCACAATTCGCTGTTCTGCTCCCTCTGTCATCTCGATTGTGCAAGTCATCGGCTTACGCTCTTTCTTTGCCATATCATTACCTCCTATGTTGGTGTCTGCGCCTACATTAATGTGTATGACTCAATGCTTGTACTTGTTGCCTATTCACCTCCTTCGAAATGCCAAATTCATCAGGATACCTCAAACCTCATTCCACCACAGCTAAAATAGTTGCATCACTTTTTCCAACAACTGGATTTGGATTAAACCTCGTCTCTATTTTGGTGAAATACTCCTTTACTGATGTTTCCATATTCTCTCACCTCCGTGATATAATCTCCTTACAGGCTCCCGCCAGAGCCGAGTAAATAGAAAGGAGGCATTTTACGATGAATATGATTCCTGTTTCATCATCGAATTTAAGAGCTGTTGGTTATGAAAACGGAACCCTCTATGTAGCTTTTCACCACGGCGGCTTATATTCGTACTCCGGCGTTCCGGAGTCGGTCTATAACGAACTGTTGGCCGCAAGCTCGAAGGGCTCTTATTTTGCAGCTCACATTAAAAATTCCTATCGTTACGCCAAAATCGGTTAATCCGTAATGATGAAAACCATTGCGGGGCCTCTCACTGATACCTTCAAAGTTTCATATGGCCCCGCAATTTTCACGCTAACCCCTTCTCTTTCTCGCAGTTCTCGAACGAGATCAGCAGTGCTCACTGCCTTTAAGAATGTTTGATTGTTTTCCACCATTTCTCCTTCACCTCCTCCCTTCCTATTTCGTTGGCGTGGGCTCCCCGCGCATTGATCTTGGCTCCAGAAAATAATCCGTATTAACGCTTAATGCACAGCATATCGCCGCATATTCTTCAAACGTAAGTCTCCGTTTTCCATTAAGCGCCAAATTAAGTTTTACCGGAGCTATTCCTGTTTCACGGCTTATGTGAGCCTGCGAAATACCTTTGTCGTCCAGATATCCCTTAATTTTCAATCCGACTTCCAAATTTCTTATCTCCTTTCTAAATTTCGATTTGCTCGAAGTAATTTTAGAATATACCGGATATTTCGAAATGTCAATATTTATTTTCGACTTTGTCGAAATTTTTATTTACAAAATCGAAATGCAATGATATACTGAGCGCATACAGATAGGAGAAAAGAGATGAATACTTCCTTTGGTCAAAAAATAAAAGAGGCGCGCAAAAACAAGCATCTCACTCAAAAACAATTAGCTGACTTAATAGAAGCAAAACATAATTCTGTCAGTGATTGGGAAAATGACAAAAACAAACCCGATCCAGATACCATAGAATTGCTTTGCGGTGCGTTGGAAATCACTCCTAATTATTTATTGGCAACGGATTCGGATGACTTTTCCCCCACCGAACGGCAAATGATAAAGAAATACCGCGACCTCGACGCTCATGGGAAAGATATGGTGGATACCGTCCTTGACAAAGAACATGCCCGTTATAAAGCAGAACAGGAAAAGATCGAAAAATTCCCGGTTCTGCCTCCCCATCTTGCCGTCAATGCCGCTCATGAGCGCACCGATACGGATTTTACGGTCGAGGATCGGCAGGCCGACGAAGATATGCTTGACTGAGTCATTTTTATTGGACAGCTGAACTGATATAATATTCTGGGAAGGTGATGAATATGAGATCAGAAGAACTTCTGGCCGAAACCGATGCCCTGGGCATACCAGTAACGGAAAAACCATTTCGTACCTATGACGGCCGCATTAAGAACAACAAGATATATTTGCGCACGGGTCTTTCGGACGCCCAGAAGGCCTGCGTCCTTGCCGAAGAGCTGGGGCACTACCACACAACGGTAGGTGATATTATCGACCAGCAAAGTGTATCAGATGTCAAGCAGGAGCTCCGCGCGCGATCCTGGGCCTACGACAAGATGATCGGTCTTTTCGGGTTGGTGGAAGCCTATCGTCATGGCTGCACATCCCTATATGAGGTAGCAAACTATTTGGATGTCACAGAAGTGTTCTTGCGGGATGCGCTGGAGGCCTACCGTCGCAAATACGGCACCGGAGTAAGGTGCAGGGATTATTATATATCCTTTGAGCCTAATCTGCGGTTTTACTGCTTTTCTTCAATGGAGTTTGGGCTGTAACTGCGTTGCACCGGTGCAACTGGAAGAAACATTTGACAAATCCATATAGTTTTATCAAATATGAATTTATTTAACGAAAAAATTATAGGATTTTTGTATTGACTTTTTGTTGCTTAGGGCATACTATGATAGTGTAGCAAAGCTATACAGTTAATAATGCCCTAGCAGTAAGCAACCCAGTATAAGGGATCTGCCGAACCTAGGGCTTTTTATTTTTCATATACGGAGGAATATAAATGAAGACTGCCATACTTGTAGATGGAGGGTTTTACCGCAGGCGTGCCCAAATAATGCTTGGAGAAAAGCCGGCAGTAGACCGGGCAAAGGAGCTTGAAAACTATTGCCGTAGGCATCTTGTTGAAAAGAAACAGCCGCATCACGATCTATATCGTATTTTTTATTATGACTGCCCTCCTATGACTAAGAAAGTATATCATCCATTTTTGAAACAGCAGGTGGATTTTTCAAAGTCTGATCTTTACTCATGGATGGAAAGTTTTTTGGACGAACTTAAACATCGCCGTAAATTTGCCCTTCGCATGGGCAAACTCGCAGATTCACAGGCTTGCTACACTTTACGTCCGGATGTTATAAAAAAACTTTGTAACGGACGAATTCGATTTGAAGATTTGACTGAATCTGATTTCATGATTGCAGTTGATCAAAAAGGTGTTGATATGAAAATAGGTCTCGACATAGCATCAATGTCTTATAAAAAACAAGTTGACCAGATTGTACTTATCTCTGGCGACAGTGATTTTGTATCTGCTGCCAAGCTGGCTCGCAGAGAGGGAATAGACTTTGTTCTCGATCCCCTCGGAGCTCCTATCAAGCCAGATTTATTTGAACATATAGATGGTTTGCGTACATGTGACAGCTCCTATAAAGCAACCAAATAACACCCAGTATAAAAATGGTTCGTCTTTCGAAAGGAGGCCCCTATGCCATTACCCAAACAGCACACCTATACATCCGAAGACTACTGGAACCTGCCGGACGGCGAACGCGCGGAGCTGATCGACGGCCAGCTTTACAACCTGGCGGCCCCCAGCCGGATCCATCAGGAGCTTGTTTCTGAGCTTACGCAAACGATCGGATTCCACATCAAGTCAAACAACGGCTCCTGTAAGGTCTATCCCGCCCCGTTTGCGGTCAATCTGAATGCAGACGATAAAACTTACGTTGAGCCGGATATCAGCATCATTTGCGACCGCAGCAAGCTCTCAGACAGGGGCTGCGAAGGTGCGCCGGATTGGATCGTCGAAATTGTCTCCCCTTCCAGCCGCCGGATGGACTACTCCACAAAGAACACATTATACTCCGCCGCCGGCGTCCGGGAATATTGGATCATCGATCCGGACCGCCAGCGTACCACCGTATACCGATATTCAGAAGATGATGCCCCTATGATCTATACTTTCGACCAGCCTATCCCGGTCGGCATCTATCCGGGTCTTGCGATTTGCATCGCGGATCTGCTGGCATAAAACCGTCGAGGAGGTATTGACATGGTAATCGGCATTTATCCCAGGAAATCTGTATATCGTGACAACAGCGATTCTGTTCAGGTACAAATACAGCTTTGCCGGGAATATGCTTCTCTGGTTTATAAAGGACAGCCGCTGGAGTTTCGCGTCTACGATAAGGATGAAGGCTTTTCCGGAAAGAACACCAACCGCCCCAGCTTCCAGGCGATGATGCGGGACGTAGAAGACGACGTGCTGGATGCCGTCGTCGTTTACAAGCTGGACCGGATCGCGCGGAACGTGGCTCAATTCTCAGCCATGTATGAGATTTTTCAGCGACACAATGTTGCTTTTGTCTCTGTCAAAGAATCCTTCGATACCTCTTCGCCGATGGGTCGGACGGTCATGTTCATTCTGGCTGCATTTGCACAGCTGGAACGCGAGAACACCTCGGAGCGGGTATCTGACAGTATGCTTTCCCTGGGCACCGCCGGCAAATGGACCGGCGGGATCCTTCCTCTGGGCATGCGGTCCGTCCGCCGGAAATCCGGGGATAAGGAGCATTCTTATTTGATCGTGGATCCGGAAGAAATCGGCTTTGTAAAGCTGATGTTCCAGATGCTTCTGGAAGGCAATTCCATTACCCGGTTGGAGCGCTACTGCCGCGATCACAGCCTGCGGAGCCGCAACGGAAAGTTTATGAGCACCTCTCAGCTCCACAGCCTGATCACCAACCCGGTTTACTGCCAAAACAGTGCTGACGCATACGATTACTTCTCGTCCCGCGGCTGCCGGCTCCCGGATCCGGAGCTGTTTGACGGCCAACACGGCCTGATTGGTTACGGCCGGACAAAGTCCCTTGACACCACACACCGCAAGCAGGCCTGTTCTCAATGGATTATCGCCATCGGCATTCACGATCCGGTCATTCCCGCATCGGACTGGATCGCTGCACAGGAGCGTCTCGGGGTCAACAAAATGTACCGAAAGGCAAAGTATGATATCGGCCTGCTGAAGGGTGTTGCGCGATGCCGCTGCGGCAGCCGCATGGATATCCGCACCTACCGGAAGAACGGCCTTACCTTTTCCTACTATTACTGCGCCCGGATGGCGCGGCAAGGAAAGGATATCTGCAATTCGGAGTATGTCCGGGTAGAGCAGATTGACGAAGCATTTTTGCAGGAGCTTCGCAGGATGCGCTTAAATCCCTCTCTCATTCAATGCCGGAAAGAGGTCCCGGAGGGCCTTGATCCGGAGATGCTGCAGGCGGAGCTGCTGAAGACCCAGAAGGCCATCGGCAATTTGACCGCTGCCCTGCAGCAGGCCATGGATACCCCGGCAGCCGCATATATTATCGATCAAATTTCCTCCCTGGACGCCCAGAAGAGGGCACTGGAATCCGACCTGCGCAAGGCGCGCCGCCTGCGTTTTGAAAATAATGCTCTGGCGGAAACAGAATTGGAAATACATCAGAACATTTGCTATCTGCTGGATCACTTAGATCATATAGATTACACCGCGAAAAACGAAATGATTCGGAAGATCATGAAGTCCTGCATCATTGAGGAAAACGGCCCGCGCATCATTTTTTGATGACACGCGGGCTCTATTTTATATTCTGATCGGCGTGCCCACCTGCCCCATCATGTCATGCCCCAGATGCGGCCTTTGGTAGCCGTAGCTGCGCGCTGTCCCGAAATCGTCAAAATCCGAATACTCAAAGCC
>JAUNGW010000176.1 GCA_030524245.1 Eubacteriales bacterium | reverse complement strand
TCCATCCAATGAGCCGGAGCCCGCGCCGCCGGTTATCCGGGAGCAGCTGGCGGAGGAAGCACACCCGCACCCATTGTTACTGGAGCTGCACCCGCAGCCGCTATTGTTGAAAATACATCTGCACATATCTGAAAATCTCCTTGTTTTTGTTGGTTGTAGTATATCCTATGTGGACGGTGAGACAGGTGTGCCAGCCTCTGAAAACGGGAAATCCGCCGAAAACGGCACCTGGCCCCGGGAACATTCATAGTATGATATCAGAAGCTTCTGAAAGGAGTACGAAACTATGGATTGCAGCAATAATCAGCGCAGCGCCTGTATCCGGAGGCCGCAGCTGCAGCCGGCGGCCTGTCAGAGCGGCCTGCTTCAGCCTGGCCGGCCGCTGTTCTTTTCCGGTATGGAGCAGGATGGTCTGGCCGGAATGCCTGCCGCCATGGCCTACACGCCCATGCAGCGCTGGGGACAGACGTATGCGTTAAGCCAGGGCTTCCAGCGGGGAACTATTTTCCCGGAGCTGGATCTGCCCTTTATGATGGGGAGGTGCCGGGGATGACTTGTGGATGCAAAAATCAGCTTCTGATGAATGTGTATGAAACCGGGTTTGCCATGGATGATATTCTTTTGTATCTGGACACCCATCCCACGGACCAGGAGGCAATGAATTATTACAATTATATCAGGCAGCTTAACCAGGAGGCGGTCCGGGCCTATGAGCAGGCCTATGGCCCCCTTATGGCAGATCAGGTTTCATCGGATAACTGGAGCTGGATTAAGAGCCCCTGGCCGTGGGAAGGAGGGAATGCCTGATGTGGAGATATGAAAAACGTCTGCAGTATCCGGTGAATATCAGCCAGCCAAATCCGAAGCTGGCGCAGTTTATTATCAGCCAGTACGGCGGGCCGGACGGTGAGGCCGCCGCGGCCATGCGCTATTTAAGCCAGCGCTATGCCATGCCCTATGAGAAGGGAAAGGCGGTGCTTAATGATGTGGGGACCGAGGAGCTGGGACATTTTGAGATTATCGGAGCGATTGTCCATCAGCTGACCAGAAATCTGACGCCTCAGGAGATTGAGGAGTCAGGCTTTGGCCCTTATTATATCGATCATACCACAGGCCTCTGGCCGCAGGCTGCAGGCGGGATCCCCTTCAATGCCTGTGAGTTCCAGTCCAAGGGCGACCCGGTCACGGATTTGTTTGAGGATCTGGCGGCAGAGCAGAAGGCGCGGGTTACCTATGACAACATCCTCCGTGTGGTAAAGGATCCGGAGGTCTGTGATCCGATCCGGTTTTTGAGAGAGCGGGAGGTCGTGCATTTCCAGCGGTTCGGCGAAGCGCTGAGGGATGTGCAGGAGCACTTGAACAGCAGGAATTTCTATGCCTTCAATCCTGCTTTTGACAAGGCTTCGGCAGGCAGCCAGACGGCTTCCTGACAGAAGCGGAGAGCGGGCCGGTGCAGATGAGCTGTGCCGGCCCTGGATATATGCACAAAAAAAGAAATAGAATTTGTGCAAGATTACGCTTGAAACAGAAAGAAGAACATGGTAATGTATACGTACAAGATAATTGTATACAATCAATCGATTGTGTATACAAAAATAAAATGAAAAGGAGAATACATCATGGATTACATCAAAAACTATTCCCTGGAAGGAAAGGTAGCTCTGATTACCGGAGCATCCTACGGTATCGGATTTGCCATTGCAAAGGCTATGGCAGGCGCAGGCGCAACCATCGTGTTCAATGACATCAGACAGGATCTGGTGGACAAGGGCGTCGCTGCTTACAAGGAGGAGGGCATTCAGGCTCATGGCTATGTATGTGATGTTACCAGCGAGGATGCGGTGAATGCCATGGTTGCCCAGATCGAGAAGGAAGTCGGCGTGATTGATATCCTGGTAAACAACGCAGGCATTATCAAGAGAATCCCCATGATCGAGATGTCCGCAAAGGATTTCCGTCAGGTGATCGATGTGGACTTAAACGCTCCCTTTATCGTGTCCAAGGCAGTGATTCCGTCTATGATCAAGAAGGGTCACGGCAAGATCATCAACATCTGCTCCATGATGTCCGAGTTCGGCCGCGAGACTGTATCCGCTTACGCAGCAGCAAAGGGCGGCTTAAAGATGCTGACCAGAAACATCTGCTCCGAGTACGGCGAGTACAACATCCAGTGCAACGGCATTGGACCTGGCTACATTGCAACCCCGCAGACCGCTCCTTTACGTGAGAAGCAGGCAGACGGCTCCAGACATCCCTTCGACCAGTTCATCGTCAGCAAGACTCCGGCAGGCCGCTGGGGCGAGGCTTCCGATCTGGGCGGACCGGCTGTATTCCTGGCATCTGATGCTTCCAACTTCGTAAACGGACAGATTCTGTACGTAGACGGAGGCATTCAGGCTTACATCGGAAAGCAGCCCTCCTGATCAGAACGGACAGGCGGTGGCGGCGCTGATGACTGAGAACGGTACTGCAGAATAACACTCTGACACAGGGAGGTATGGCATGGACGCAAGAGGCGGAAAAAACCGTGGCGAATACGTGTTTGACATGCTGAAGCAGGCGATTTTGAGCCTGGAGCTGAAGCCGGGACAAGCCATCAGTGAGAATGAGATCTGCGCCAGATTCGAGGTTTCCCGGACCCCGGTCCGGGAGGCCTTAAGACGGTTGCAGGAGCAGGGCTTTGTGAATACGGTTCCTTATTCGGGAACCTGCGTAAGCCTTCTGAACCTGGATGATATCCGTCAGATGATCTATATGCGGGTCGGAGTAGAGCTGATGGTGATGCGTGATTTTATGGCTGTGGCCACCCCGCTGCTCTACGAGGAGATCCGCCATCAGATCCGCCTTCAGGAGCTGATGATCCGGGAACCCGGCTTTGAGCCGGAGGATTTTTACAGAATGGACGCCCAGATGCATATGCTCTGGTTCCAGGAAACGGGATACGCGAAGCTGTGGGATTTCGTCCAGGCGCAGCAGGTCAACTACACCAGGTTTCGGATGCTTGACTTTGTGACGGAGACGGACTTTACCAGAATCATCAGAGAGCACACAGCCCTTCTGGAGCTGATGGAAGCCGGCGATGAAAAGGGACTGGAGCAGACGCTGAAGGATCATCTTTTCATCAGCATGACCCGTATGAAGTATGCCATCGAGGTGGAATATAAGGATTATTTCGAGCAGACCTCCTGAATAAATATCAGATAAAAATGCGCTTCGGCGCATTTTTTTATGTCATAGGGTGCGCCCTATGACATAAAAACGCTCCGCAAAGGACCGCACTGCGGCGGAATGGAATAATGCCGCTGACGCG
>JAUNGW010000175.1 GCA_030524245.1 Eubacteriales bacterium | reverse complement strand
TGGCGTTCTGGCGCATCAGGTTTTCCGCCGCCCTGCTGAACACGTCCGCCAGCATGACCTGATAGTTTACATAGGACATAATCAGATCCTTCAGCAGCCGTTCGATATCTCCCTCCACAACAAAATCATCGTTGTTTTTTCTGGCATTCTCCAGTTCAACCGGATAGATCTGCTTTCTTCTCAGCTGAATATCTGTGGTATTGACATAGTGATTGTATATGATATTGATTCTGGAATACTGCATCTGATTGATTCCCGCCACCACAGCTTCCCGCACTCTTGCCGTATTTTCCTGAAATTCCTGGCTGTCCATGCGGAACAAAACCTGTCCGCCGTCTCCCGCGTACAGCTTTTTTCCAATGAGGATTTTATGGCAGTCCTTATCCGCCCGGATCTCCTCGTTGATTCTGGAATTAAAATTGCTGCAGAAGCCAAAATCGCTTCCCAGGTACAGATTCAGCTGAGGGCCGTTTTCATTGACTCTCAGAAGCTTCTTGTCCAGGCTTAAATTCCTGTTATTTACAATCCCGTCGATCATATCCAGCAGCTGCTCTTCCATCAGCTGATATTTGCCGGCTGTTTTCTTGGCGCTGTCCACTCTCAATAAGGAGTGGAAATTCATTACCTTTACCACATTGCGTACATTCATCCGATTCCTCTCTGCTTTAAGAAATGATTTTGCTGAACTTTTCGATAATCTGTTCCGGAGTCAGGGGCGAATACTTATACTGATTCAGGCTGAGCGTCAAAAGCCGGCCACGCCTTAACCGCCCGCGCATCTCCGGACTCATCTCGTCCTCATTGGCCAGCTCGTACACATCCTTTGTTTCCAGATAGCTTAAAAGCTCTCTTCTCACTGACGCTCCCAGCTTTTTCATTTCATCTGTCTGCACGGAGCCGCCCAGACGGGACACGGAAAGACCGTAATTGATCGCGGGCTTCAGACCCTTCTGGTAGTTTTTGGCGGACAGGATAATCTGGCCGTCCGTAATGGAAATGATATTGGTCGGAATATAGGCAGTGATATCCCCGCCCTTTGTCTCCACAACAGGCAGAATGGTGATCGATCCGCCGTTTTTATGCTGACAGCCCCGCTCCAGCATCCTGGAGTGCGTATAAAATATATCTGCCGGGTACGCCTCGCGGCTTGGAGCCTTTCCCATCAAAAGACTCATCTCCCTGTGGATATTGGCATGACGCTTTAAATCGTCGATTACCACCAGCACGTCGGTTCCTGCCAGCATATAATCCTCGGCAATGGAAAGCGCCGCGTAAGGGGTCAGGTAAAGCATGGGGGAGGGATCGTCGTTAAACGCGGCCACAATGACCGTGTGCTCCATAGCTCCTCTCCGGTACAGCTGCTGGTATACGTCCCTGATATTTTTCTTTGTTTTCCCAACGGCCACATAAATGCACAGCATATGCCTGCCCTTCTGGTTGGCGATGGCGTCCAGGCCGATCTGCGTCTTTCCTGTTTTTTTATCGCCTACGATCAGCTGGCGCTGTCCCTTTCCTACCGGGTAGATCAGATCGATGCCGGCAATTCCCGTTTCCAGCGGCCTTTTCACCGTTCCACGGTCCATAATGGGTATCGGCTCCTTCTCGATTTCCACCGTCCGCACATTGTCAAAGGAAGAGTTGTTCATGCGGTCATGGCCGAATATATCGATGACGTGGCCAATGGAATCGTCTGAATATAAGGCGTTAAACTGCTCTCCCGTGGCTACTGCCTGATCTCCCACATAAATGGATCCGGCTCCCGTCACCACGGCCACAATACATGAGTGGCGGCGGATGGAGCTGACGTAGCCGATTCCGGAGGCGCCGATCTTCACCTTTTCCATGAAAGCAGCCTCCTCCAGGCCGGCCACCTCCAGAATATATTCCTTTACAGAGGTCACCCGTCCCACCTGGTATACGTTGTTCTGCTTCTGTATTTCTTCTATTTTTCGGGTGATCAGCTCGTCCAAATGTCTCCCCATAGCTTCCTCCTGTCTGAATTATCAAATGCTGTAATCATACATACGTCCTTTATACACAATCCTGGCTCCCTCGCAGATGGAGGAATCCTCCTGGTAGCAGATGTCTCCGCTATCTGCCGGAGCCGCAGCCAGGGTACTGGCCGGAATCTGCACAGTCATTTTGCCGTCCAGCCTTTCCTTTTCCGCCTTCACCCAGTCTGCAAAACGGACGATATCTCTGCTGCCCTGCGTCTGCCCCCACTGATGAAACAGCGCGGCCTCCTCCCGGGAGAAGAGCTCCTTCAAAAGCGTCTCCTGCTGTTCGGAGCTTAAAACGGACAGTCTGTACAGATTGTCAAAATCCAGCAGCTCCTCCAGTGAATTTAACGTCTGACGCAAAGCCTTTTCTGCCTCAGATTCCTCCTCCTGATCCTTCAGAGCCCTGGCCAGCTGGCCAGGGGAAAATGAAAACTCCGTTTTTATTTTCCTGTAGGTTCTGGAAAAGCTCTCGTCCTGATAGGGAGCCGCCTTTGTCCCGGCGGACAGCTGCACCGGCAGCGGATTTTTCTCCGCTCCGGTATCCGCGGAGCCGGAAAGGCCCGGCAGACGCCCGATTCTTTCCATTTCCAGCTCCAGCTCCTCCAGCTGCCTGCTCCTTTTTTCAATTAATTCATCATACATTCCAAACAGGCGGCCAGCGTCCCGTTCCACCTGTTTCCCCGTCAAGCGGACCATCTGCCTCAGCACGAACAGCATGAACAGGTTCATCGCCGCCAGCACCAGCAGCACCGCAATAAATATGTAAAGCATATGAGACCTCTATTTTCAGGACAACAGCGGGTTAAAGAACAGCAGCATAAATACCAGGGCAAACAGCAACAAAAGCAGTATGGTCAGCACGATGGCCACAACCATCACACCCTGTATGATATCGCTTTTTGTTTCCGGATTCCTGCCGATCGCCTCTGCCATTTTAGATCCTAAAATCCCCAGGCCGATTCCTGTTCCCAAAAACGCCAGTCCCAAAATCAGTCCCACCGCCGTCATTGTGGATGCTAAAATATTTTCCATAGTTTTTGTCTCCTTTTATTCCTCCTGCCCGTTCTCGGGGGCGGAGCTTTCCTCATGGTTGCCGGAAGAGTCTTCCTCCTGTTTTTCGTCTTCTTCCTCTGTCTTAAGGGAAGGCTCCTCCTCCTTCATGCCGCCTTCTGCGCTGCCGTTACCGCCGTCGTCTGTATCTTTGGTTTTTTCATCGTCTCCGGCTGTGCCTTCCGTTTCCGTTTTTGCGTCTTCCAGGGACTCGCTGCCGTTTTCGGTTTCACTGTCCTTTCCGGTTCCGCTGTCCCCTCCGGTCTGAGTGTTCTGGCCGTTCT
>JAUNGW010000017.1 GCA_030524245.1 Eubacteriales bacterium | reverse complement strand
AGCTGGATCTGGAAGGATAAGCGGCAGAAAGTCCTGATCATTAAGACGAATATTTGTGGTATACTGAGACATTATCATAAATGGCTTATAAATTATTTATGGGAACATTCACAGAAAGGATTTGATTTCATGATAAACAATTTGCGGGTGAGTGCGAATGTCTAAAGAGTATTCCTTTGAAGTGCTTGCAAAAAGCATTCAGGAAATCAATACGAGGGCAGGGAACGCTGCTAAGGGTGCCGTTAATCAGTTAATGACTCTCAGGAACTGGATTATCGGATATTACATAATAGAGTATGAGCAGGGCGGAAAAGACAGAGCGGCGTATGGAACGCGTCTTTTGAAAAATCTGGAAAATCAAATCAATGAAAAAGGTATGAATTCCACGTTGTTCAAATGGTGCAGGCAGTTCTATATATTGTACCCTCAGATTGGTGCGACAGCGTCGCACCAATTTGGATTGCCTGATTTTGGAAAAAATGCGACACTGTCGCACGATTTTGTTACTAACCCTGAAAAATTGATAAGCAACCTGTCATTTTCTCATATCAGAGAGATTATGGTTATAGAAGATTCTTTTGAGCGGTTTTTTTATGAAACAGAATGTATAAAATGCAATTGGAGCGTAAGAGAACTTCGCCGACAGATAAAAACGAATCTTTATATCAGGGTGGGAATAAGCAGAAATCCAGAATTGCTCCTAAAAAGAAATACAGACAATAAAAATGTGACCAGTCTGACGATAAAGGATCCTTTTACATTTGAATTTCTTGGTCTTGATGCAAAGGAGGCTGTATCAGAGTCTGATTTAGAACAGGCACTGATCGAACATCTTCAGGAATTTATGATGGAACTTGGACAGGGGTTCTGTTTCGAAGCGAGACAAAAGCGGATTATTATTGACGATAAATACTATTTTATTGACTTGGTATTTTATAGTCGTCTGCTGCATTGCAATGTAATCATCGAACTTAAGAATGATGAATTCAGGCATGAAGATCTTGGGCAGTTAAATGCTTATGTTGGATACTATAAGAAAAATGAGATGATAGAGGGTGACGTGTTCCGAACCATCGTTCCTCTAGTGCCGGTCTCCATTGCAAAGGTAGAGCCGCAGGATACAACCCAAGTTAAGAACCAAGTTGCCGGATAGGCCAAATAGCAGGAGTCAGAAGTAAGCTGCAGCAAGAGGTGACAGCTGATACAGCTGTTCTTGATTAAAAACTATGCAGGTTTCCTATGCAGGCTTCATAAATATACTGGGTACCGGAGTCATCCAGACTGTAGCGTCCAAGAACCTTTGTCATTCCGGAATCGAAATCCCATACGCCGTATTCCGCCCATTCAGAGGTATTAACAAAAGCAACGGCGGTTCCGTCATCAAAATCAAAAAAGACGTGATCATAAAAAGGGATTGATTTTGTCACAAACTCAACATAATCGGCCATGGGAATGTTTAAAAAGTCTTCATTGTTCAAGGCGGACGTCTTGCTGTGGCAGCCTGCGGCAGTCAATAGCGAGATAATCAGTATTACGTATTTTTTCATCATAGTCACCTGCACTTACAGTAATAACAGGGGAAGCTTTACGGTATAATTATACTTTCTGCAATTTTTTTCATTATGTCAGCATTTTGTGTGGAAGCCAGCCGAAAAATCCCATCTTCTGTGTTCCAGGTTAGCTGATTCATATAATCAGGAGACTGGGCCTGGAAAAACAATCCATTATAATTGCCAATCTGCATGTCATATACCATGTAATGCTCATTATCAATATGAATAGTTCCGGCGGAAGCAATATAATTTAAACGTATTTCTTCTTCGGAGTCATTTTTATAAATTGCCCGGAAATATCCGGGATCCGAATGGATATCTGCCAAACAGAAGCCGGGTGGGAGATATTCAGGAACAATGGATGGCGGCACTTCCTGCACGTTATAATCAGGTGTTAAATCATATTGAATATATTTGTGGTAAAACTGAATAATAAGATTACGGCAGGCGGCGCGGACCTCGGTGTTTTGGAAAAGAACAGTTAAGGCAACGCCTGTAATAATCAGTATGACAGCAGCAGCTTTTCTTGTATAAATCCGGCAGTATTGAAATAGTGAAAATGGATGGTCTAAGTGAGAAACAAGTCTTCTCATATGCCTGTCATATCCTTCCGGAAGAATCAGGGGATTTATGTTGGCGCCATTTACAATCATTTCCGTTTCTTCCAGACTATTTTGCAATACAGCTTCTTTTAAAACAGAATCCCAAAGCTCTGTATTTGATTTATTCATAATCGGACTCCTTTAATTTTGAACGTAATAGAATATTAGCGCGATAAAGACGCATTTCCACAGTTTTTTTCTTGATTTTTAATACAGATGCAATTTCACCATTTTTCATGTTATTTACATATTTCAGCTCCAATACTGACCTATAGATCCAATCAAGCTCATGTACAGCGGTAAAAAGCATTTCCAGCTGTTCTTTTTGAAGTAATTTTTCCAGAGGGGTATCGTCAAACTTATCGTGGTATGCGGAGGGAATCTCATCAACTAAATCCTCCCGGGAATGCTTCTGCCGCCGGAGAAAATTCAGGCCATAGTGTTTGGCAATCGTGATAATGTAATTCTGAGTGGCCTTATGGTTTTTGATATCGATGTCGTTTATATGATGGGCTAAAATAATGTATACATCATGGGACAGATCCTGGATGGTGTAATCATCTAAGCGGAGGCGTTTAAAAGTACAATAGATATATTTGCCATAAGCTTCATACAAATACGTAAATTTGCTGTTTTCTTCCGGTGTATCAAAAACGAATGTAATCATGAATTATCCTTTGTTCTGTAGTTTTATAGGTGCTGGCTGCCTTTTGCAGATGTAAAACGGGCAGGATCCGCTTTCGGTGAATCGCCGTTTTATGTATAAGGCTCCGTTGGCAGACAAAGAGAATCGATAATATCTTTAAAGCAAGGCTGGTTAAGAAAACAGCTTATTTTATTCAGTGCATTTTTTTGAATCCGTTTTAACGTACGTTCTGATTTTCCATTGGCGGTTCCATAAATCGTTTCATAAATGTGGATGGTTTGTTCCCAGGTAAGCTGATTGATAAGATGGTTTTGTATAATGAAACGCTCTTCTGGTGAAAGAATGGAAAGGCAGGCTCTGATCATATATAGTTTCAGTTCAAGAGAGGATACATGAACAGATTGTTTCGCAGAAGAACTGTTTGCGGCTTCAAAAAGCCGCAGTAGCTGGATTTGAGAACATATGGAGCTGTAAGAAGAAATTAGTTTTTTTAAGTCAGATATATTCATGGAAAGTACCCTTTCTAAATTATTCATACCGTCTTGGCTGTCAAATGCCTGTGCATCCTTGGATGCAAGCCTCCAGTCTGCACAGTCGCTTGACAGCTCTTTCGGAATAATCACTACTATGCATGAAAGTCGATTGCTCCGCACCTGCGGTGCTCCCGCAATCGCCGCCGGTATTCATAATCCGGGCTATCGCCCTGCTTATTCATACCGTCTTGGCTGTCAAATGCCTGTGCATCCTTGGATGCAAGCCTCCAGTCTGCACAGTCGCTTGACAGCTCTTTCATAATAATAAACACATATGGGAGAAAAAGCACTACAAATAAAATAAAAAAATTGGCATGAAACTGACACCATTCTGACACTGTGAGAAAGCTTGTGATTATAGTAATATTATTCTGCTTTTTTCGTCACCCAACAAATGATATAAGAGACGCGGAGGATCATAATATGCTTTTAGAAGCCCTTAATCTGTCCAAAACATACAAAACCAGTGCCATATCGGTACATGCTCTGCGGGGCGTTTCCTTTGTTGCAGAACCGGGGGATTTGACGGTGATTTTGGGGAAGAGCGGATCAGGAAAGAGCACTTTTTTGGATGTGATCGGTGGAATTCTGGAACCGGATCAGGGTAAAGTAATATTCAATGGATATTCGTTATATGAGGAGACGGAAGAAAAACGTACAGAGCTCAGAAGAACTGGCATCGGCTATATTTTCCAGAATTTTAACCTGATTGATGAGTTTACAGTATTGGAAAATGTGCGGTTGCCGTTAGATATCAGTGGCGGCAGTTATGACCTGGAGTATGAATATAAGATATTTTCCATGCTGGGAATAGAGAATCGTGTGAATTTTTATCCGGATCAGCTGTCTGGCGGGGAGCGTCAGCGGACAGCGATTGCCCGGGCGCTGATCATGAAGCCGCAGTTGATTTTGGCGGATGAGCCAACTGGGAATTTAGATTCACAGACAAGCCGGCAGTTTATGGATTTTGTCCGGCTGTCTAATCAGGAGTTGAGACAATCCTTTGTAGTTGTAACCCATGACAGGGAATGGTCAGAGATAGCCGGGAGAGCGTATTACATGAAGGATGGATGTCTGGAGGTATATCATGAGTAGGGCCGGACGAACGCTGCGGCTGTCCTGGCAGGCATTGACCGGCCGTCGTTCTGCATGGAGAATTCCTGTATTGTGCCTTATGATTCTGACGATGCTTCCGATGGTTCTTCAGGGAATTTCCGGAGGAATGGGAAGAGAAATTGCAGAGTCGCGAAAGGATGTTTACGGAGATTTTTCTGATGTTTTTTATTTGGAGTTCACCGCGGATCAGGGCGGTATTTATGATGCAGAGCAGGCGGCGAAAAACGCATTGGAAGGCGTAACAAAATATTCATCAGGCACGTTGTATTCTGTATATCGGGAGCGTACGGAGCATGGCTGGATCAATATGGGATACGGAGATAAAAATGCCGTAAAATATGGACGAATTCAGCTGCTACAGGGGCATTTTCCTGAAACAGAAACAGAGGCCGCCATAACAGAGGGATTTTTGGAAGAACATGGCTTTCCGGCCAGTGCAGGCCAGTCAGTAACAGTAAACGGACAAGAGTTTGAGGTGTCAGGAATTCTGCGGGACTATGGCAGGTTATGGCCGCGCCGGGATAAGGAAATTCAGGAAGGGATTGGCGCGGTCAATATATTTATATCTGAGAAGGCGGCAAAGGCAGCAGAAGCAGAGGCCGTGTTGCTGCAGATGCTGATCCAGCGGGAAACAGAGGAAATTCCAACAGTCAGAGAAGGAGAATTCATACAAAATATTAACGGACAGAAAGGAAGAGGACAAGAGTTTTTTTCGGTTCCCAAGGGGCTGATGCTGCTGTTATATCTGTGTGAGGGAATTATATTTTTTAATGTATTATTACTTTCACGGGAAAAGATATGGAGGCGGTTTGGTATATACAGGCAGCATGGAATGGGGAAAAAACAAGCGCTGTCCTGTATATTTACAGAGCTGCTTTTGTCGGTATTGGCGGGTATTTTGACGGGGATTTTCGCGGGAACTGGAATTTTGATGGTGATACTGAAGAGCTTCCATGAGCTGCTGTCTGCGGATATTTCTGCGGGAGTTTGTCTGTATGCGGCCAAATCAGGGAGTGTCGTTTTCCTGCCGGTATTGCTCTGCGTTTTTTCTTTTACGATAATGATTGTAAGTACACTATCTCCTGTGCCAGGTGGAAGGAAAAGACGCAAATCTGCAGTGAAACCAAAAAAATTCACATTCTGGCGTCTGATGGTCAGCGAGTTCAGAACCAGCAGGATGGTGGGCGGACTTTTGATTCTTTTGCTGGCATTTAATGGCGCGTTTCTTGGCAGCGCCATTGTCTATAAGAATTATTTTGCAGCGGAAGCCACCTATAAACAATATGAAGGAAAGATGCCGTTTGATTATGATATGGAATTGGCCACAGTGGTACGGGAGCCAGAAATTTTTATGGATGAGGCGGTTTATCAGGATGATACGTATGAAAAGGATGGCGCATCAGAGGAGTTTCTTTCCAGGCTGAAAATGGAAAAGGGATTGGAGAGAATTTCGGCCTATAAAGAAAACAATAAAATAAAGCTTTTGCTGGATAAGGAGCAGTTTGACCGTTATTTGGATGCTTCGGATTATGTGGAAGACGGTGTATATAATCCGGCGGGGGATGTGGATAAGATAAGAGATATTTTTGAATATGGGGATAAGCGGCTGGTGAAAACAAAGGTTGTGGGATATAACGATAATGAACTGCTGGCGCTTCAGCCGTATGTGACAGAAGGGAATATCAATTTGGAAAAACTTCGCTCTGGGGAAGAGATCATTCTGGTGGCTCCGCCATTTACGCTGACAACTCAGACGGATGGAGGAATCCGTAAGGATTGGTGCAGGCCAGGGAGCGCCGGGGCTTATGAAAATCATCTTCTTCATGCGGGAGATACGATTACCTTGACTCGTGCGGAAAGCGAGAAAGGGTATAATGGCGGCGTGAACCGGGAAACGCTTCAGCGGGAGTACCAGCGGAAGGATAAAGCGGTAACGGTCGGCGCAGTTCTGGGAACATATACGGGATGGTTTGAGAACGAAGCGACTATGGGAGAGAGCTATTATATTTACACACTTCACGATGCTTTCCGGGATCTTGGCATGAATGACACTTATAACCGGCTCCGTCTTTATATAGATCTGGAGGCGGATTACACAGAAATGTCAGAGCTTGTGAAAAGCTATGGAGGAGAAGTTCCCCACATGAGGATACAGGATCTGCACAGAGAGCTGGAAACCTATCGCCAGTTGAAATGGCTGATTGCCGCGTTTTGCGCAGCATTGACGTTTTTGGCGGGAGGAATGATCCTTTGCTGTACAGGCGGCCAGCTGCTGTTCAAGACTCAACTGAATCTGAAAAAATATATGCTGCTTCGCATCAATGGTATGAGTGTCAGAAAGCTTGGCTTTATGATTGTGGCACAGGCAGCTGTCCTGGGGATTGCAGGCATGCTTCTTTCTGTTCCGCTTACGGTTTGGGCGGTAAAGACAATGCTTCATTTAAGTACAGAGCGGATATGGCAGTATCTGGCGGTTCCGGAGCTTGTGGGAGCCGCTGTCTGTATGGCGCCGCTGCTGCTGGCAGCATCCGTCCCATCGGTAATATTAGTTAAAAAAACCAGGATAAAAGACCTTTTGTAGGAACGGGACATGGTTATATTGAAATATGTAAAGAGACATCTGTATTCTTTTTTGAGACAGGACAGGGGTATCCTGTTTTTGGCGGGAATCGTGGCCTGTTTTTCCACAATCACCCTTCTTCTTGCCTTCGGCCTGTACCGCAATTATGAAAATGAGAAACTGTCAAAGGTATCGGAACTGACGGAAATAAAAGTGACGTTTCATACGTGGGATGAGCCGGAAGAGCAGGTGACAAAGACGGAGCTGGATCGGTGCTTTGCGCGATTTTCCGATGAATTGTCGGACGGTCTCTATATGGTTTTTCTGTCTCTGAAAATAGATGATATTCCGGTGGAATGCTGGTTCGTACTGCGGGAGGGACGTTACGCTGTTTGTGAGGCTTTTCGGGATAATCTGGAAAAATATTGGCTGGCAGACACTTATTTTACAGAGGCGCAGGAGGCGGAGGGGGAGCGGACTGCGCTGGTTTCCGGCGCTTATTCCGGAAAGCCGCTTATTCTGCAGGGGAACGAGTTTCAGATTATAGGGGAACAGCATTTGAGCGGCGGCGTGTTTGTTCCATGGCAGGCGCTGGAGCCGGAAACGCCGGTGAACCGGAAACAAGGACTTCAGCTTTACTTTTCCAGGGCGATTACCAGCGCCCAATATGAAGAGCTAAGCGGAATTTTGAGGGCAGAGCTGGGAGATAGGGCGGAGCTTCCCAGGCTGCAGCCGCCGGATCCGGATGAGCTGTCTGTGATTCATATTTTTATGCTGGTGTCGGCTTTGATTGGAGGAATTTCCTCTGTTAATTTTTGCATTCTGTACCGCTATATTTTCATGAAGCGAGCCTACAGTCTGGCTGTTTTTTGCATGTGCGGAATGGGGAGAAAAAGAGCGGCAGCTGTTTATATACTGGAGTGTATGACCATAATGATTCCGGCCTCGTTTGCGGGGGATACGGTGTTTTATTTTGCGGTTCTGCCGTGGCTGGAGGGAACCTTCCCGTATATGAACGGAGTGTTTTCCATAGGCTCCTGCAGCATGTTGTATGGAGGATACATACTGGCCTCTTTGGTGGTGACGGCGGTTATGACGGGGGTATGGATGGGGAGATTTTCTGTGAAGGAAGGACTTCGGAGGAGAGTGCTATGAGGCTGCGGAGAATGGCAGGACAGCTGCGGATTTACTGGAGTATACAGCTTTTTATCTTTGCGCAGATGACGGCGGCATTTGTAGTCTGTATCTTTTGCGGAGCGGCGGTTCAGTATTACGTGAAGGATTATCTGCCTTTTCGGGAATTTTTTGACAGAGGCGGGCTTTATGTGACGACCCTGGGCGAGATCACAGATCCGGATACGGAAATGCCGGTCAGCGACAGCAAAAGGCTGGCGGAAAAGCTTGTGAATGGAAATGCCGTTTCGGAGTACAGCGCAGAGGCATACTGGTTTTACAACAGAATGAGCGCGTCATTTACGGGACGTGCCTATGACGGGGAGATCGTAAAGCGCCTGGCGCCGGAGCTGTAGGCGGGGCGCTGGCTGGGAGACCATATCACCGGGGACGGCATGGTGGAAGCGGTGGTTGCTTCCAATGGTCTGGGAATTTCTGTGGGGGATATCATAGAAGCCTGGGATCCTGACGCCATGTCGGAGGATGCCAGCACAAGGCTTCGGGTGGTTGGTGTTCTGAGCCCGGAGGCGGATGTCTGGGGTATTGGAATTACAGAGGATCCGGAGCTGGATTATCGCGCTGTTTACAGCAGGGTGGAGGGACATGTGTTCGGAGAGGATCCGCTTTTGCTTGTAAATAAGGGACAGCTTGACCAGGCGGAGCGGATGACGGGAAATACCGGTATAGAGCTGATTGTAAACGGCGCCGCGCTGATTATGTTTGATCCGGAGGAGCAGGTGAATGGACTGGAGGAAGGGCTGGATTATTTATATGATCCGTGGAATCAGGGGGCGGTTGACTCCATGGAGGATTTAACGGTTATGCGGGATAATAGTATCCGGTATTTAAAGGGAAAAATCTTTCAGTACGTTCTTGTTTTTCTGTGCTTTTTTGTCCTGGTTTTTACAGGCACAGTCAGTATTTCAGCGATTATTGCGCTGATACAGCAGAGAGAATATGCCATATTCTGCCTGCTCGGAATGGAGAAAAGAGAAGGCTGGATTCTGCAGGGAGCTGGCTTTTTAAGCAGTATTTGCGCAGCCTTTTTGACCGCAGCCGGAATGACAGCGGCTCTTGTCAGGCTGCATATTTTAAATGAAACGGTTGTGCGGGCAGGACTGATTCCGGCGCTGCTTTGCCTGGCCATGGCGTCTGTGTGCGGAGCGGCGGGCTTTGCGGTTCCAGCCCTTATGACGGGGAAAACAACCATAAAAGAAGCGGTCAGGGGGACAAAGACAGGATGATAAAGGTATCAGGACTTCACAAATATTATAATCTGGGCGAGATAAATCAGACAGAAATTTTAAAGGGAATATCCCTGGAAATCAAGGCTGGTGAAATGGTGGCAATCATGGGGAAATCCGGCTCCGGGAAGTCAACTCTTCTTGATATTCTGGCCTGTATAGACAGCTGGGAGGAGGGCGAATATTATTTTCGGAATTTATGTGTGAGCAGTTTAAGGGACAGTCAGCTGACCAGACTGCGCAATGAAAAGCTCGGAATTGTGATGCAGGATTTTGCTTTGATCGATCAGTTTACTGTCCTGGAAAACGTCATGCTCCCTCTGGATTTTGCCAGGAAAAGGCAGGGGGACAGATGCAAAAAGGCATTGGAGGCCCTGGGGAAAACAGGGGTGCTTTCGCTGGCCCGTCAGCGTGTGAGCACCCTGTCAGGCGGCGAAAAGCAGAGGACGGCCATTGCCCGGGCGATTGTGAACTGTCCGGAGGTTCTGCTGGCGGATGAACCAACCGGCGCGCTGGATTCAGCCGCGGCGGAGCAGATTATGGAGCTGCTGGGGCAGCTGAACCGGGATGGGCTTACGGTGGTTATGGTAACTCATGACTGCCAGGCGGCACGGCGCTGTCAGCGGGTGCTGGTTATGCAGGATGGGATGATATCCGAAAAATATAAGAAATAAGAAGAGTTTTGCGGTTTATAATCGAAAAACTTATTGATTATCGGGTGGTATTTGGATATAATATTAGATAATCGGAGGTGATCCATATGATTAACAGACCTGATTATGTGAAAAAGATTATGGCATATACAAATACGCCGTTTGTAAAAATCCTGACGGGTGTTCGCCGCTGTGGAAAATCCACTATTTTGAAAATGATTATGGAGAGACTGCGCGATGAATACCATATACCGGAAAAGCAGATCGTCAGTTACCGTTTTGATTCTATGGAGTATGAAGGTATGACGGCGAAGCAGATTTATCAGGAACTGAAAGGCCGGCTGTGTCCGGAGGGAAAAACCTACTTTTTCCTGGATGAGGTGCAGGAAATACCAGGCTGGGAAAAGCTCGTCAATTCTCTGGCATCAGATTTTGATGTGGATTTGTATGTGACGGGATCAAATTCCCGCATGATGTCCTCTGAGATTGCCACCTATCTGACAGGAAGGTATGTCTCATTCAGAATATACACGTTGTCGTTCCGGGAATATCTGACATTCAGGAGCCGGTATGCAGAGCTAGGGGACGTTCACAGGGAGCTTGCTGATTATATTCGTCTGGGAGGCTTTCCGGCAGTCCATCTGCAGGCTTACAGTCAGGACGAGGTCTATACGATAGTCAGGGATATTTACAACTCTACTATTTTTTCTGATATTGTAAGGCGCAGCCAGATTCGGAAGATTGATCAGCTGGAACGGGTTGTCCGGTATACATTTAATAACGTGGGCAATACCTTTTCTGCGAAATCGATTTCCGACTATCTGAAGGCTGAGCGCCGGTCGCTTGATCATGAAACGGTATATAATTACCTTGAGAAGCTGGAGAAGGCATATCTTTTGCACAGATGCTCACGCTATGATCTGCAGGGCCGAGAGATTTTAAAAACACAGGAAAAATTTTATCTGGCGGACACATCGCTTCGCTACAGTGTTCTGGGCTATGATGACAGTACGGCTGCAAGCAGTCTGGAAAATGTGATTTATCTTGAATTGTGCAGGCGCGGATATACCGTATATATTGGAAAGACCGGCGAGGGCGAGGTGGACTTTGTCGCAGTTCGCCAGAATGAGAAGATTTATGTGCAGGTAACCAGGCGGATTGATTCAGAAAAGACGGAGAAGCGGGAGTACGAGCGTCTTCTTGAAATCCGGGATAATTATCCGAAGTATGTTCTGCGTACGGATGCGTTCGCAGGCGGAAATTATCAGGGGATTATTACCATGCATGCGGCGGATTTTCTGCTGAGCGACGCCTATTGATGATGCAGCGACTGTATGCCGCCGTCCGGAACGGCTGCAGTACAGGGATAAAAAATCCTGCTCTCCGGCCCCGTAACAGGCGGCTTGGAGAGCAGGATTTTTTTGGTGCTTATTCCAGCTCAAACGCTCCGGTATACAGCTGATAATACGTTCCCTTTTCGGCGATCAGGGAATCGTGGTCGCCGCGCTCGATGATGCGTCCGTGGTCAAGGACCATGATGGCCTTGCTGTTGCGGACGGTGGAGAGCCGGTGGGCGATGACGAAGACCGTGCGGCCTTCCATCAGGTTATCCATGCCGGCCTGGACAAGAGCTTCTGTTCTGGTGTCGATGGAGCTGGTAGCCTCATCGAGGATCATAACCGGCGGGTCAGCCACGGCGGCCCGGGCGATGGAGATCAGCTGGCGCTGGCCCTGGGAAAGGCTGGCGCCGTTGCCGGTCAGCATGGTGTTGTAGCCGTCGGGCAGACGGGTGATGAAGTCGTCTGCGTTAGCCAGCTTGGCGGCGGCGATGCATTCCTCATCGGTGGCGTCAAGGCGGCCGTAGCGGATGTTGTCGAGAACGGTTCCCGTAAACAGGTTGACGTCCTGAAGCACCACGCCTAGGGAACGGCGCAGATCCGGCTTGCGGATCTTGTTGATGTTGATGCCGTCGTAGCGGATCTTTCCGTCGGGAATATCGTAAAAACGGTTGATCAGATTGGTGATCGTGGTTTTTCCCGCGCCGGTGGAACCGACGAAGGCGATCTTCTGTCCGGGCTTGGCGTACAGCGAGATATCGTGAAGCACCAGCTTATCCGGATTATATCCAAAGTCCACATGCTCCAGCTTGATATCGCCCTTTAATTCGGTATAGGTAACGGTGCCGTCCGCCTGGTGCGGATGCTTCCAGGCCCAGAGGCCGGTAGGATGATCGGTTTCCGACAGGGTTCCGTCTGCATTTCTTTTTGCGTTGACAAGGGTTACGTATCCGTGATCCTCCTCGGGAACCTGGTCGATCAGGTCAAAGACACGTCCTGCGCCGGCAAGTCCCATGGCGATTAAGGAAACCTGCATGGAGGCCTGGCCGATGGTCTGGGACAGCTGTCTTGCCATGTTCAGGAAGGAAATAATGATTCCGATGGAGACAAGGTCCCAGCCGGTAAGGCTTAAGTTGGGTGCGCCGAAGTAGACCAGCAGGCCGCCGGTCACGGCCAGCACCACATACATCACATTGCCCATATTGTTTAGGATGGGCATCAGGGAGTTGCCGTACCGGTGGGCTTTTTCACCTACGGAGAACAACTCCTCGTTGAAGCGGCAGAAATCCTTCTTGCTTTCCTCCTCGTGGCAGAAGACCTTGATCACCTTCTGGCCTTCCATCATTTCCTCGATGAAGCCCTCCTCGGCGGCCAGGGATTTCTGCTGGGCCATCATGTATTTGGAGCTGGCGCCGGCGAATTTTCTGGACACAAGCAGCATCAGCGCGGCAAAGCAGCAGACAACCAGGGTCAGCCAGATGCTGAAGTACAGCATCATGAAAAACATGACGGTTACAGTTAAAAAGCTCTGGGTGATCATGGGCAGGCTCTGGCCGATCAGCTGCCGGATGGCGTCCGTGTCGTTGGTGTAGGTGCTCATGATATCGCCGTGGGCGTGGGTATCAAAGTAGCGGATTGGCAGCGTTTCCATCCTGTCAAACATGTCGTTCCGCAGATTCCGGAGGGTGCCCTGAGTCACGCCGGCCATAATGCGGGTATAGGTAAAGGATGCCGTCACGCCGCACAGGTACAGGACGATCATGGTAAGGATGATGGAAACCAGGGAATCCCATACGGCGGGAAGTCCTGCGGTCAGCCCGGGAGTGATGCACTCGTCGATGAGCCGCTGCAGAAATACGGTCTGCACCACAGACGCGGAGGCGCTGATTACAATGCAGACGGCAACCAGGGTCAGCCGTTTTCCATAATGGGAAAACAGGTATTGAAGCAGCCGGAGAAGGTTTCCGGCTTTCTTTTTATGCCGAAGCTGTTCCATATTATTCAACCTCCTTGCTCTTGGTTTGGGAGTCGTAAACCTCCCGGTAGATTCCGTTTCGCTCCATCAGCTCCTGGTGGGTTCCCTGCTCGGCAATACGGCCGCCGTCCATGACCAGAATCTGGTCCGCGTCCTGTACGGAGGAAACTCTCTGGGCGATGATGATTTTCGTCGTATCCGGCAGATAATCCTTCAGGGCCTGGCGGATCAGGGAATCGGTTTTTGTGTCCACAGCGGAGGTGGAGTCGTCAAGAATCAGGATTTTCGGCTTCTTTAACAGGGCGCGGGCAATGCAGAGCCGCTGCTTCTGGCCGCCGGACACGTTTGTGCCGCCCTGTTCGATGCGGGTGTCGTATTTCTGCGGGAACTGGCTGATAAACTCATCGGCCTGAGCCAGCCTGCAGACATGGACAAGCTCCTCGTCAGAGGCGTCTTTATTGCCCCAGCGCAGATTTTCCCTGATGGTTCCGGCGAACAGGACATTTTTCTGGAGCACTACGGCAACGGCATTTCTTAAGGACTCCAGGTCGTATTCCCGCACGTCCAGGCCGCCGACCCGGACGCTTCCCTCGCTGACGTCGTACAGCCGGGAAATCAGCTGAATCAGGGTCGTCTTGGAGGAGCCGGTTCCGCCCATAATACCGATGGTGGAGCCGGAAGGAATGGAAAGATTGATCCCGGCTAAGGCGTATTTCGGATTCTTGCTGGAATAGCGGAAGGACACATGGTCAAATTCAATGCTTCCGTCCGCCACCTCTGTGACGCCGTTTTCCGGGGAGGTGAGAGAGCTTTCGTGGCTTAACACCTCAGAAATACGGGCGGCGGATTCCGCAGCCATACTGGTCATAACAAAGACCATGGACAGCATCATCATGGAGGTCAGGATCTGAACGCCGTAGCTGATTAAGGAGGACAGCTCGCCGGTGGACAGGGAGCTGCCGCCGGAGCTGATAATAAGCCGTGCGCCGAACCAGCTGACCAGCAGCATGGATAAATAAATACAGAACATCATAATCGGGTTGTTTAAGGCCAGGATTCTCTCGGCCCCGGTAAAGTCCCGGCAGACGTCGCCGGAGGCTTTGGAAAATTTCTTCATCTCAAAATCCTCCCGCACGAAGGACTTTACGACCCGGATGCCGGCCACATTTTCCTGGACGGAGTTGTTCATGGCATCGTATTTTTTGAAGATCCGTTTGAAAATCGGAAAAACAATCAGGCAGATTCCGATCAGCGCCGCGCCGAGGAACGGGATAATCGCCAGGAAAATACAGGCCATCTCCGGATTGATCAGCATACTCATGGTCACGGAAAAAATCAGCATCAGCGGAGTGCGGACGGCCACCCGGATGATCATCTGGTAGGCGTTCTGCACGTTCGTCACATCGGTGGTCATTCTGGTTACCAGGGAGGACGATGAGAACTTGTCGATATCGGCAAATGCAAAGTCCTGGATTTTGAAAAACATGTCCTGGCGCAGGTTTTTGGCCAGTCCGCAGGCGGCTGTGGCCGCTGATCTTGCGGACAGGGCGCCGAAGGCCAGGGAGCAGAGGGCCATAACAATCAGAATGGAGCCGTATTTTAAAATCGGGGACATATTCGTCCCGTTCATTCCGTCGATGAGACGGGCCATGGTCAGCGGGATCAGACATTCCAAGATGACCTCCATGGTGACGAAAGCCGGCGTTTCCAGAGATGCCCGTTTGTACTGACGCACGCATTTTAATATGGTTCGTATCATTTCTTTCACCTCGTTTTATATGCTTAGTTTTCTAAGGACATGGCCAAAAAAGAAGCGCCGATGACAAGGCTTCCGGCCGCAGTCCGTGGCTGTCCGTTCAGGACAGATTGCGGAGCATCTTCTGGACAACGGAGAAAAACACCTGCATATCCTCCCTGGAGATACCTGCGGTCAGCCTGTCCTCGATGGCCTCCAGCCCGGCAATCACCTGTTCCTTGTGCTGCCGCGCTTTTTCTGTGGCAACAATCTTTTTCAGGCGGGCATCGCAGGCGACCGGCTCCCGGCGGATCAGCCCGTTTTTTTCCAGCTTGTTTAACAGGGCTGTGGCGGACGGCGGACGAAGGCCGAACTCCTCCTCCAGATCCTTCTGGAAGATATCCCGGTCCTCATTGGCCAGGAGAAAATGCAGAGTCCGCCCCTGGGCGCCGCTGAATTCCTCGGTAAAGATCATGGCTCCCATCATTCTGCGGATTTTGTTGGAAAGGATGCCGATACTGCGTCCCGCGCTGTCCTTTTTCATCGGTTACCTCCTGGAGCGGATGCTCCTTGAAAGCAGATTGTTAGCTTGCTAAGTATTTTAAGGCGAAGTATAAGAAATGTCAAGTGAAAAAAATAATTACAGCGGCGGCTTTTACGGTTATTTTTCCAGTAAGGAAGCTTTGTTTGCGTCTATTGTGGAGCCTCACGCGGCGGCGCTGATGAGCAGATTTATGGAGGCGTACAGCTCCTTTTCCGAGCTGCCGGAGGAGGAACAGCCGGAGCATATGGGAACGGAGTCGGATGCCTGCGTCCACTGGATGGTGGATTATATCTGCCGGCACAGGGAACCGGTAAAGCTGCTGATCTGCGGAGCGGAGGGCACCAGCTATGAGAATTTTATCCACAACCTGGTAGAGGCGGAGGTGGAGAGCGCCGTTCAGTATATGGGGGTGCTCCGCCGGATGGGGCGCAGGATCCCCGAGCTGAATCAGTCCCTGTGCCATATCATTGCCAGCGGTATGCTGGTGGGGCTCTTTGAAATCGTGATTCATGATATTCCGCTGGAGCAGGCCATGCAGGATGTGGAGCAGCTGCAGGCGTTTTACAGGGCTGGCTGGAACAGTCTGATGGGACCGTGACAGGGAGCTGCAGACGACATTTTATTTTTACCCAATGGTTAGATAAAACTAACTATACGTTATTTTCAGGATGTGTTTGGATGAAGAACAAGAAAAAGAACGCGGTGGCCGTTCTGCTTGGATACGCAGGCAGCCGCAGAAGACTGACCTTTTTGGGACTGACTCTGTCGGCGGCAGCTATGGTTTGCAATATGGCGCCGTACGTCTGTATCTGGTCGGCAGTCAGGGAGCTGGTTCTGGCAGCGCCGGACTGGGAAAAGGCGCAGAATATTACCCGGTACGGCTGGATGGCCTGCGCATTTGCGGTGGCCGGAATTGTGCTGTATTTTGGCGGCTTGATGTGCACGCATCTGGCGGCATTCCGCACAGCGTCCAATATACGAAAGCAGGGACTTGCCCGGATGATGAGGGCGCCGCTGGGCTTTTTTGACGTCAATGCTTCCGGTCTGATCCGCAGCCGGATTAACGCGGCGGCAGCTGATACGGAGACGCTGCTGGCGCACAATCTGGCCGATATGACTGGCGCTGTCGTGATGTTTCTGGCGATGCTGGTTCTGCTGTTTGTTTTTGACTGGCGGATGGGCGCGGCCTGTGTGTTGTCCGCGGTTATTTCGGTTGCTGCCATGGCGGTTATGATGGGCGGCAAAAACGCGGCGGTGATAGCGGAATATCAGGCGGCGCAGGACCGTATGACAAAGGCGGTCACCGAGTATGTCAGAGGCGTCCCGGTAGTAAAGATCTTCCAGCAGACCGTTTACTCGTTTAAGGCGCTGCAGAAGGCCATTGAGGAGTACAGCGACAAGGCGGAGCATTACCAGAAAAACATATGCAGAGTCCCGCAGTCTGTCAATCTTACGTTTACGGAGGGCGCGTTTGTATTTCTGGTACCGGCAGCATTGGTTTTGGCGCCGGAGGCGCTGGCGAAGGGCAGCTTTGCCGGATTTATCACGGATTTTGCATTTTACGCGGTGTTCTCCGCAATTATTTCCACAGCTTTGGTAAGAATTATGTTTGCCGCCTCCGGAATGATGCTTGCCGACATAGCGTTGGAGCGTATCGACCGGGTGATGTGCGCTCCGGTTCTGGAGAATCCGGCGCTCTCCCATGTATCCTTTACGGCGGAGCCGGGACAGACGGTGGCGCTTGTGGGGCCGTCCGGAAGCGGAAAGACGACGGCCGCCAGCCTGATTCCGCGGTTCTGGGATGCAGGCGGGGGAACGGTGGAGGTCGGGGGCGCAGACGTATCCCGGATGAATTCCCACGCGCTTATGGACCAGGTCGCCTTCGTGTTTCAGAACAGCCGCCTGTTCAAGGCATCCATTCTGGAAAATGTCCGGGCCGCCCGTCCGGAGGCGACAAGAGAGCAGGCGGAGGCGGCGCTTAAGGCCGCTCAGTGTCAGGACATTCTGGACAGGCTTCCTGAGGGCATGGATACGCAGCTCGGGACAGAAGGAACCTGGCTTTCCGGCGGCGAGCAGCAGCGTATCGCCCTGGCCCGGGCGATTTTAAAGGACGCGCCCGTTGTGGTTTTGGACGAGGCCATGGCCTTTGCAGATCCGGAAAATGAGATGCTGATCCAGAGGGCCTTCGCTGCCCTGACAAAGGGGCGCACGGTCATTATGATCGCCCACCGCCTGTCGGCTGTGACAGGAGCGGATAAGATTGTTGTTCTCGATGAAGGGCAGGCTGTGGAGCAGGGAACCCATGAGGAGCTGATCGCCGCAGGCGGACTGTATGCCCGGATGTGGGCGGATTATAATAAGGCGGCCCGGTGGAAGATCACCAGAGAAAAGGAGGTGGAATAAATGTTCGGGAAGAATTTTCAGAGGAAATACGCGCTGACGGATCAGGGAGTCCGCAATGTGAAAACCGGTACATTTTGGACGGTTGTCGTTAATTTGATCGTTATGAGCGGAGTCAGCATTTTGTATTTTCTGATGTCCGGATTTATGGGGACCCTGACACTTGGACAGCCGCTGCCGGAAGCGCTGCCCGTCATCGGACTGGCAGCGCTCTTTGTGGTCCTTTCCTTTATTACGCACCTGCAGCAGTATAAAGCTACTTATGGCCTGGTATATGATGAGGTCAAGGCAACGCGGCTTGGTCTGGCGGAGCAGCTGCGCAGGCTGCCGCTGGCCTGTCTTTGGGGCGTGCCTGTGGCCTTTGGGCTTCTGTTCGGCAGCAGGAAAATGTCAGCCCGCAGCGCGGAGCAGACAAAAAAGGCGGCGGTCCGCGTGTCTGACGGCATTCAGGAGGCGCTGGAAAACATCCGGGAGATCCGGTCCTGCAGCCAGGAGGAGCGGTATCAGAAGGGACTGAATCAGAAGGTCGACGACCTGGAAGGAGCCATGATCCGGGGCGAGCTGGGCGTTGGGATTTTTGTCAATGCTGCGAGTGTGATTATGCGTCTGGGCGTGGTGACGACGATTCTTTTGGGCGCTGAGCTGATCCTTTCCGGAAAAATTGATTTTATGCTTCTGTTCTTGTTTCTGATGGTCATTACAAGGATTTACGCACCCTTTGACCAGTGCCTGGGGCTTGTTGCGGAGATGTTCGTGTCTCAGGTTTCGGCAGACCGGATGCAGGAAATTTATGAGATGCCCACAGCGAAGGGCGGAGATCAGTATGAGCCGGGAAACCATGATATTGTATTTGAGCATGTAAGCTTTTCCTATGATGACAAGGAGGTGCTGCATGATGTGAGCTTTACCGCCAGAGAGGGCGAGGTAACCGCGCTGGTGGGGCCGTCCGGCTCCGGCAAGAGCACATGCGCGCGGCTGGCCGCCAGACTGTGGGATGTGGATTCAGGTGTTATCAGAGCGGGCGGCGTGGATATATCAACGGTGGATCCGGAGGTGCTGCTGCGGGATTATTCGGTGGTATTTCAGGACGTGGTGCTCTTTGATGATATGGTGATGGAAAATATTCGTCTGGGCAGACGGGGCGCTTCCGACGAGGAGGTGCGTGCGGATGCGGAAGCGGCCAACTGCGGAGAATTCATCCGGCGGCTGCCTGAGGGCTATGACACGCCGATCGGGGAAAACGGAACCCGGCTTTCCGGCGGAGAACGGCAGCGGATTTCCATTGCCCGCGCCCTGTTAAAGGACGCGCCCATCGTGCTGCTTGACGAGGCCACTGCCAGTCTGGACGTGGAAAATGAGACGAAGATACAGGAGGCGCTGTCCCGGCTGCTGGCGGGAAAGACGGTGCTGGTGATTGCCCACCGGATGCGTACGGTGGAGGCGGCGGACAAGGTGATCGTCCTGTCCGGCGGACAGGTGGCGGAGCAGGGCACGCCCGCAGAGCTGATGGCAGGAAACGGCGCCTTTTGCCGCATGGTAGAGCTTCAGAAACAGAACGCGCAGTGGCGTCTGGAGTAAACGGCTTGGCTGCCAGATATCTGTGCATCTCTGGATGCAGGTATCCAGTCTGCACAGCTGCCTGACAGCGCTTTCATAGCAAAGATTTCTGCTTTGGTCTTTCGGAACTGGTTCTTTTGTGTTAAAATTCCTGGTATCAGAACACCTGCAAAACAGGCGGAAAATGGGAAAGGAGCATCGGAAGAGCTATGGCGCATTACTACAGTGTAAAATCCCAGATCTGTGAAATCACTCCGGAGGAGGCGACCGGCGTGAATCAGCCCATGGCGTGGATTTTGACGGTGGAGGAGGCGGAAAAGGATGAATTTTTAAGCCGCTATGGATTTCTCACGAAAAAATACCGTCAGGAGATCCGGTTCTGCAAGGCGGAGGCGCATCTGGACGTTTTGTACGGGACGGTATATGTTCCGCCGAAGGGCCGGCGCGAGGCCATCGCGTTTCAGTATGTAATCTGCAGCGACAGGATCATATTTATTGAGGACGGAGGTTTTGTCCGGGGAATGTTCCTGAAAATGAAGGACAATGTCACAAGAAAGACGTTCGGACTGGGCCATCTGCTGGCGGACTTTCTGGATCTTCTGACAGCCAACGATCTGATTTTTCTTACGGAGCTGGAAAATAAGATGGCAAAGCTGGAGGATGAGGTGCTGTCCGGAAGCCTGGATGATTTTAACCACAAAATCACGAGATACCGGAGGGCTATCCTGGTATATTCGCATTATTACCTGCAGTTTTCAGATACCAGCAATGTGCTGCAGCAGAATGATCACGGCTTTTTCACAACGGAGGAGCTGACCGCCTTCCGGCTGTTCGGCGAGCGGGTGTCCCGGCTTCATGAGGAGGCTCTGATGCTGCGGGAGTACTCAACCCAGATCCGGGAGGTGTATCAGGCGCAGATCGACATCCGCCAGAACAAGGTTATGAAAATTCTGACGGTTGTGACTACGATTTTCCTGCCGCTGACTCTCCTTGTGGGCTGGTACGGCATGAATTTCCAGATGCCGGAGCTTCAGTGGCGGTACGGGTATCCGGTGTTTGTGCTGGCCAGCGCGGCGGTGGTTGCGCTGTGCCTGTACATCTGCCGGAAGAAGCATTTTCTGTAACGGCTGGGCGACAGCGTTTCCCTTGTGGCGCAGAGCTTGTCCGCAAGACAGAGAATCACGCTCTCTCTGTACCTGGGTGGACGGGGATTTAAGGGGAACATGTGGGTGAGGATCATATCCCGCTCAATTTCACCCAGAATAAAATCGCGTTCCGCATTCTGCAGGGCCCGTCTGGCATGGGTAAAGCCGTGCAGCCGGTGGCTCTTGTCCGGCACATGCCAGTCATAGAGAAAATAGTCGTGGAGCAGGGCGCCGCGGACCAGCGCCCGCTCATTGACTCGTATGCGCAGCTTCTGCAAAAGCTCCGCGGCTGCCAGCGCCAGTCTGGTCACCGCAATCGAATGCTCATATACGCTGACGGCGCCGTGCTGCATGAACTGCTTTTCAGACTGCATGCCGTCAGAGGAAAGGATGTCGCCGCCGTATAAGGGCAGCTTGTCCTGAAGATTGCCGCTTGTGTTCATATCAGATATTGCCTCCGGAAGAAATCTTAAGTCGTCTCGTGTCTGTGTGGGGCCAGAGGCCCTGGTTAATATCCTATATCATTTTGGGGTGGGATTCAAGGAAATATTTGTGAAATGATAATTAAATTTCCAGGAGAAGCTGGCAGAAGCATTCTCCTGCCAGGACACAGAAAATTCACAAAAAATATCCGCGGCCTCCTTGACATTCAAAAATAGTGTGCTATATTACATATATAACAAATAGAAAAAGCAATCAGCTTAAGAAAGTCCCAAAGGACTTCAGGAGGAAAAGACAAATGACTACTTTAAAAGCTGAAAAACGTACATTGGATGTAAAGGCAAAGAGACTGAGACGGGAAGGCTACGCAACCGGCAATCTGTTCGGGCGTAAAATTGAGGGTTCCATTCCGCTGAAGATTGAGAAACGGGAGCTGGAGCGTGCATTAAAGAGTGCAGGAAAGGGTAGCCAGGTTCAGCTGACCGTGGATGGCGAGACCTACAATGCGCTGATTAAGGAGATTGATTACAATTCCATGGCCTGCAGAGTGGATGAGATTGATTTTCAGGCGCTGGTGAGCAATGAGAAGGTTCATTCCGTTGCAGAAATTATCCTTGTGAATCACGAGGAGATTGCCGGCGGCGTACTGCAGGAGAGCTTAAGCGAGGTTTCCTACAGGGCGTATCCGTCTGCGCTGGTAGATAAGATCAGGGTGGATGTCAGCTCCCTGAAGGTAGGCGATACCTTAAGAGTAAAGGATCTTGACATTGCCCGGAATAAGGATATCGATCTGACAACCGATCCGGAGGCTGTGGTTGCAACGGTGACTGCAGTTCATAATGTAGTTCCGGAAGAGCCGGCGGAGACAGACGAGAAGACAGAATAACTGGCAGGTTGATGTTGAAGAATTAGCAAATAATGGGAGCTGCTGCTTCAGCGGATTATTATCTTATCCGCCGTTGCAGCAGCTCCCGGTTTTTCTGCGTCAGTCTAAAATCTTCCCGTCAATAGAGATCGTCACCACCTGCCACGGAATGAATTTTCCGCTGTTTTTCAGGGCAGTGACAGCAGCGTGCTCCAGGCCGCCGCAGCAGGGCACCTCCATGCGGACGATGGTTACACTCTTGATGTCGTTGCTTTTAATAATTTCCGTCAGCTTTTCGCTGTAATCCACATTGTCCAGCTTCGGGCAGCCGACCAGGGTGATTTTGCCCTTGATAAAGTCATTGTGGAAGTTTGCGTAGGCGTAGGCGGTGCAGTCGGCGGCGATCAGAAGCTTTGCGCCGTTAAAGTAGGGGGCGTTGATGGGAGCAAGCTTGATCTGAACCGGCCACTGGCGCAGCTGGGAGGTCAGGGGGGCTGCTGCCGGCGCTGGAGATTCCTGGCTGCTGCTGGCTGTGCTGCCGGCCAGGGACATGCCCTGACGCTGCATCATATCCGGATTCAGGGCGCGGCTGCGGCTTCCAGGACATCCGCCGGCTGCCGGTGTTGCTGCTGCCGGAGCTGTGGCTTCCGGATGAAGCTCCCGGCTGCGGCTTCCAGGACATCCGCCGGCAGGTGCGGGACCGCCGGTGACCACGTGGCCTGCCGCCTGCTTTCTCTGCTCCATGTGCTTTTTCACTGCCGCCTCGTCATAGGCTGCCGCCTCACGCTCTACAAAGGTGATGGCGCTGGTGGGGCAGGTGGGAAGGCAGTCGCCCAGCCCGTCGCAGTAGTCGTCCCGCATCAGCTGCGCCTTTCCGTCTACCATGGCGATAGCGCCCTCGTGGCAGGCCGCCGCGCAGGCGCCGCAGCCGTTGCATAAATCTCTGTCAATGTGAATAATTCTGCGAATCATAATATTCAGCTCCTTTTTTGTTTTGCCTGGCTGGTCCGCAGGGAACAGCCGGTGACCCGTTGCTTTTGTAACAGAAGTATACTATAATTGAAAAGGAAAATCTGTTGTAGAAACAACGAATTGATTCTTTTTCATAATGATTCAGGAAGGAGCGCATCATGGACCTGCAGTTTCTTGCAAAAACTCCGTTATTTTCCGGCATTACTCCGGAGGAAATCGGGCAGATGCTGGAATGCCTGGCCGGGAAGGAGCAGTCCTACGGCCGGGATCAGGTGATCTTTCACGCAGGGGACACGACGGACCGGCTGGGACTGGTGCTGTCCGGCGCTGTGAATATTGAGCGGGATGATTTCTGGGGGAGCAGAACCCTTTTGAGCAGGGTGGAGCCGGGGCAGGTATTTGCGGAAACCTATGCCTGCGTGCCGGGGGAACCCATGCTGGTCAACGCAGTGGCGGCGGAGCGGACAAACGTGCTGCTTCTGGATATGAAGAGAGCACTGTCCGGCGGACAGCCCGGCTGTTCCTGGAACAGCCGGCTGATCCGGAATCTGCTGGCGGCATCCGCCCAGAAAAATCTCATCCTTTCACGGCGGATTATGCATACCTCTGCAAAGACTATCCGCGGGCGTCTTCTGTCCTATCTGTCTGCCGAGGCAGACCGCCAGGGCAGCTGCAGTATTGACATTCCTTTTAACCGGCAGCAGCTGGCGGACTATTTAAGCGTGGACAGAAGCGCTTTGTCAGCGGAGCTTGGGAAAATGCAGAAGGATGGAATTTTAAGCTTCCGGAAAAATCATTTCATGCTTTCAGAGGAGGGAGGAGATCGGAATTTGCCATGACAGAAAAATTATTTTATCAGGACAGCCATTTAAGGGAATTTACAGCGGTGGTTATTTCCTGTGAATGGAACGAGAAGAAACAGTGCTATGAGGTGATTCTGGACCGGACGGCATTTTTCCCGGAGGGCGGCGGCCAGTATGCGGACGGCGGCGTGCTGGACGGCATGAAGGTCGAAGATGTGAGGGAGCGCGGAGGAGAGATTCTGCACCTTCTGAAGAAGCCCCTTGAGCCGGGGCGTGCCGTGAAGGGGCGGATTGATTATGAGGAGCGTTTTTCCCGGATGCAGCAGCACAGCGGCGAGCATATTGTGTCAGGACTGGTGCACCGGCATTTCGGCTATGACAATGTAGGCTTTCACCTGGGCCAGGAGCTGGTGACGATGGATTTCAACGGCAGCCTGACCGGAGAGCAGCTGATGCAGGTGGAGCTGGAGGCGAACCAGGCCGTGGCGGCCAATCTGGAAATCCAGGTGAGCTATCCCGATGAAGAGGAGCTGGCGGCGCTGGATTACCGCAGCAAAAAGGAGATCGACGGCCAGGTGCGGATCGTGACCGTGCCGGGTTATGACGTATGCGCCTGCTGCGCTCCCCATGTGTCCAGAACCGGGGAAATCGGCATGATCCGGCTGACCGATGCGGTGAAATATAAGGGCGGCACCCGCGTGACCATGGTCTGCGGCTTCCGCGCACTGAAGGATTATCATGTGAAGGAGCAGAATATACGGGAGATTTCCAGACTGCTTTCCGCCAGGCCCTGCGAGACGGCGGATGCGGTCCGCAGGCTTTCTGAGGAGGCGGAGCTCAGCCGGGAAAAGCTGATCCGCTTCCAGACCCGCATGATGGAGGAAAAGCTGAAGGAGATTCCGGCGGATGCAAAAAATTATATTCTGTTTGAGGAGGAGCTGGACAAAAATGCAGCCCGCCGCTTTGTAGACGCGGCTATGGGGAAATGCGGCGGTGTCTGCGGGCTGTTCCTTGGAAATGACGAACAGGGCTATCAGTTTATTCTGGGCAGCAAAACCGTCAGTCCGAAGGAGGTTCTGAACCGTTTTTATCAGGAATTTGAAGGAAAGGGCGGCGGAAGAGGCGAGATGGTGCAGGGAACGGCGGCGGGACGGCCCGGAACGCTGGCGGAGGATATCCGGGGATTTTTTGCCTGAGCGGCCTAAGCCGCGCGGAAGAACTGCCCTATGCAAAGATCGGAGCATATGATATAATCTACCATTATGAAATATTACATTGTATTTGATTTGGAATGGAACCAGAGCCCGGACGGACGGGAGAAGACGGTTCCCGAGCTGCCCTTTGAGATCATTGAGCTGGGGGCGGTGAAGCTGGACGAGGAGTTCCAGATGGTGGATGAGTTCCACCGGCTGATCAGGCCGCGGGTATACAGGCAGCTGCACTCGATTATTTCCGAGGTGACCCATATGGATATGCGGCAGCTTAAGGAGCAGGGAGAGGACTTTCCGGACGCGGCCAGGGCATTTCTGCAGTGGTGCGGGGATGAGGCGGTTTACTGCACCTGGGGAGCGATGGATCTTCTGGAGCTGCAGCGGAATCTGGCATATTATGGAGTGAAAAGCCCCTTTCCGATGCCGCTGTTTTATTATGATGTGCAGAAGCTTTACGGGCTGTTCTGCATGAACGGAGAGAAGCCGTCTCTGGACAAGGCCGTGGAGGAGCTGGGGCTTTTGGAAAACCGGCCGTTCCACAGGGCGCTGGACGACGCTTATTATACGGGGCAGGTGCTGGCCTGCCTGGCCCATGAGCCGGGAGAGGACGCGATCCTGGTCTACAAATCGATCGATTATTACCGGCTTCCGGCGGATAAAAAAGAGGAGATCCGGGTGGTGTTTCCCGGATATTCCAAGTTTGTGTCCCGTGTCTTTGACACGAAGGAGGAGGCCATGGAGGATCGGGACGTCACGGAGATGCAGTGTTATCTCTGCGGCAGAACCCTGCGGAAAAAGGTTCGCTGGTTTACGCCGAACCAGAAGATATACTACGGTCTGGCGGTCTGTCCGGAGCACGGATATTTAAAGGGAAAGCTTCGCGTGAAAAGGGCGGAAGGCGAGAGGATATTTATGATCCGCACCATGAAGCTGACGGACGAAAGCGGCGCGGAAGAGATTCTGCTCCGCCAGGCGGAGGCGCACAGAAGACGGAATGAGCGGAATAAGGCCAAGAGGAAAAGGCAGTGGGCAGAACGCAGAAAAGCCGGAAGAAAGGTCAACTGACAAGCATAAAAAGAAAGCGGAAGCACGGCAGAGGATGCCGGTTTCCGCTTTCAGTGTTTTTTGTCCAGAAAGGATGCGTGCCGCCGGGGGCGTCTGCGCGGCCTGCTCTGGCGGAGCGCGGAATCGTACCGCTTTTTTTCAAGCAGCAGGTCGAAATCCGCGGTGGACATACCGATGTCCTGAAGCCGTTTCTGGCGGCGTTCGTAGCGGAGCGCCCGTTCTGCGGCCTCGCGTTTTTCAATCCGGAATTTCAGAGCCAGAAGTCCGCCGGTGACAAGCGCCAGAGCGAAAACAGCTGCCAGGGCGATTTTTACGCTGGCCGGAATCTCAAATGAGATTTCCGGTATATGGAGCCAGGATTCTGCCGAGTCGTCCGGAGCTGCTTCGGAGCCGCCGGCTTCTGGCAGGGATGCGGCGGCCGGAGCCTCTGTCGGAGCAGCGGAAGATACCTCCACGGCCTCTGAGGTGGCTGCGGCTCCCAGGCGGTTGTGCATCAGGTAAGCGGCGCCTATGGTGCGCCCATCGTACTCGTAGGTGATACGGGCAATCGCCGATTCCGGAGCGCCTGCCGGCAGCTCATAGGAAATATCAGACACAGCGTCCGAGAAATCCGCCAGGTTTGGCAGAGTGATCCTGCAGTCCTCCTGCATATGCAGAATGGACAGATCCGTGGTCGGCAGCCCGGCAATGGTCAGGTCATTGCTGACAGCGGTATAGCGCGTGTCCAGATCCGCCGCCTTCAGGGAACGGAAATTGGAAAAGCCGAAATCCAGCAGAGCCTTCGTGTCTGTGTAATGGGTCTGATGGCCATTTAACACAACGGCCACCAGTCTCATGCCGTTTCGCTCCGCGCAGGTCACCAGAGTGTTGCCGGCCAGAGAGGTGTAGCCCGTCTTGCCGCCGATGATGCCGGAATAATACTGGGCGGTGTTTTTCTTGAGCATCCTGTGGCCGGGATAAATGCGGAAGCCCTCCGGATTCCGTTTGGACGGCGGAAGGTCGTAATACAGGGTGGAGTCGATGGTGACAAAGGCATCGTTCTGGAATGCCGCCTGGGCGATCAGCGCCATATCGTACGCGGAGGTATAATGATTGGGATCGTTGAGTCCGCTGGGATTGTTAAAATGGGAATCGGTACAGCCCAGGGAAGCGGCCTTTTGATTCATCATCTCCGCAAATGCCTCTATGGAGCCGGCTGTGTGTTCGGCCAGGGCGTTGGCCACTTCGTTGGCGGAGCGCAGCACCAGGGCGTACAGGCAGTCCCGCACGGTCATCGTATCGCCTGCATCCATGCCGGCGCTGGTGCTGCCGGATTCCACGCTGTAAACTGCTGTTCTGGAAAAGGTCACCATATCGTCCATATTGCAGTTTTCGATAACGATCAGAGCCGTGAGAATCTTGGTGATACTGGCCGGATAGTAGGCGGTGTGAATATTTTTCCCGTACAGCACGGCACCGGAGCCGGCGTCCATGACGATTCCGCCCTCTGCCGAGATGGAAATATTGTCAGGCCAGCGCACCGCGGCAAGGGATGTCTGGCAGATATTGGCGGCAGCCAGGGCCAGGCATAACAAAAATACAGTCAGTCGTTTCATTCATTTTTCTCCAATAAAATATCCATTGGGAGTAATCGCCGCAGGTATTCATAATCCGGGCTGCTGCCCTGCTTATTCATACTGTCTTGGCGGTCAGATGTCTATGATATTCAGTATAGCGGAAAACACGGGGGATGTAAAGAAAATATTACAGAACTGTTACATATGAAGGGCCAAATCTCTGGCGGGCAGCGGCAGGAGAGGTCTGATGTCCGCCAGGGATTCGCCGGAGCGGCGGTCAGACTGACGGCGTCCGGCAGCTATCTGCGCAGGCGCCGCAGCCAGAAAAAGCAGGCGGCGAACACTGCCAGGACCAGAATGCCGTAGGTGATGCCGATCCGCGCTGCCGTATCCACAAAAAATGGCTCCGGAACAATGTTTATCAACAGGTCGGTGGAAGGATCCAGGAGCCACAGGTCGTTGCGGAAGAAGATTTTGTGGAAAACCACAAAGTATTTTGAAAAGTCTGTGGATATGATTCCGGCCAGTACCGCCAGCAGGGCAAAGAACAGAACTGTGCCCGCGCAGAGCATGCCCGGAAGCACCCGTTTTACGTCGGCCTTCAGCAGAAACAGCGCGGCCACACAGGCGGCGATGAGCGCCAGACAGGCACGCCGGATGGCAATAGCCGCCAGAAACAGGCCGCGCACGTCTTCCATATGGGCGATTTCCCGGTCATTGAAAAATTCTCTGGGCTGGCCGTCCACAATGGTGGGGACGTGAAGGTCGTCCCGGTCTCCGCGAAGATAGGCCATCATTTCATCGGTTACCTCCAGCAGATCGTCCATCTCCATATGGACGTCCTCCAGCACGCCGTATTTCTCATATTCCTTTTCATAGTAGCCGGGCGTCCAGTAGGCGACGGCCTCTACAGAGGTGATAAGCAGAACGATCATCAAAGCGAAGGCACAGAGGATGCCGAGCAGGTTGTGAATATATTTCATCTTGTCTCACGTTCCTTTCCGTTTCGTATGCAGACAGTATACTACACTTTGGGAAGGGCGTCTACTAAGGATCCTCCGGGGAAAACGCGGCCTGTTAAGAACTTGTTAAAGAGAAAATTTTTCAAGAAGTGCAAATGGTGTTTTTTTATCAACAGCAATATTGAACTTCATAAATGGCATTGTTAGAATACTGTTGCTGACACCCGAAAATGACTTGCAAAGGAAAGGAGACGTAATGAAAAAAAGAAGGGTAACGTGTCTTGCTGCAGCGCTGGTGCTGTCGATGGCGGCGGCTACAGTGACGCCGCTGGCATCGGTGGTGGACTCCACCGGGCGGTGGGAGAGGTCTGCGCAGACGGGCACATGGAGCTATGTGAAGGATGGACAGCAGGTGAAGAATACCTGGCTGTTCAACAACAACAAGTGGTATTTCCTGAACGAGAACGGAGTTATGGTGACGGGCTGGTATCAGGATCCACAGACGAAGGGATGGTATTATCTGCAGCCGGACGGAAGTATGGCGACTGGCTGGGCGGCAGTCAACGGCCGCTGGTATTACTTAACGGAATCCGGAAGGATGGCGGAGAATGGGATCACGCCGGACGGATATCTTGTCAATGGAGACGGCGCGTGGGTAAATGAAAACGGAGTTCCATATCCGGCGCCTGTACAGAATACATATACGCTGCGAAGCGGCGGCTCTTCCGGCGGCTCCGGCGGCTCTGGCAGTTCCGGAAGCAGCCACTC
>JAUNGW010000174.1 GCA_030524245.1 Eubacteriales bacterium | reverse complement strand
CCGCCTCGCTCTTGCCGATGCCGCTCTCGCCCATAATCAGCACGCCCTCGCCGAATACGTCCACCAGCACGCCGTGGATGCTGATGCAGGGGGCCAGCTTCACCTTCAGCCACCGGATCACCTCCGCCATCAGATCAGAGGTGCTTTTTTCCGATACCAGGCAGGGAACCTGATAGTGGGCGCAGAGATCCTGCATATCCTCATCCGGCATCTGCCCGCGGCTGTAAAGCACACAGGGAATCTCGCTGGAGAGCAGCCGCTCGTACATCTCCACCTTCCGCCCGCGCTCCAGGGTCTTAATATACTCCTGCTCCACATATCCGATGATCTGCACCCGCTCCCGGTCAAAATGATCGAAAAATCCGGCCAGCTGCAGCGCCGGGCGGTTCACGTCCGGGTGGGACAGCACCACCTTGTCCGTGTCGATCTCCGGCAGAATATTTTTCAGATGCATCTTATTGATCAATTCCGTAATTGTCACACCGTACATGACTTCTGACTCCTTTTTCTGCTGATTTTTCATTTATGGCGGCGATCCGCCAAAGGTGAAGCACGACCGGCATCTTCTTGCCCGGCAAAGCCGGACAAGAAGCATCGGAAGTTCTTCCGATGTGAAAATAAGGTCCCAAACGAGCTTACAAGCAAGCTTGACGCCCATTTGGGGCCTTATTTTCCCGCCGCTTTGAATATTTATTTCATCCTACCATATCAGAGCGGAAATGTCACCCGCTGTTTTCCCGGCACAGGCCCTCTTACGTGCTCTCCGTCATCATGGCTCCCATTTCCTCCACGATCACCGCGGCCTCTTTTTTATCCTCCCGGAAAAATCCGTAGACGCTCTCCGCAGCCCGCCGGTTCATGCCGGGCGCCTGGCAGAGCTCCTCCACCGACGCCTCCCGGATGGCCTCCATGGTCTTAAAATGACGCATCAGCGCCTTTCTTCTTGTATCCCCGATCCCCGGAATATCGTCAAGCACCGACCGGACCTGGCTCTTGCTGCGCAGGCTTCTGTGGTACTCGATGGCAAACCGGTGGGCCTCGTCCTGAATTCTGGTAATCAGCTTAAAGCCTTCCGAATGCCGGTCAATGGGAATCTCCACATTATGGTAATAAAGCCCCCTCGTCCGGTGATTGTCATCCTTCACCATACCGCAGACGGGAATGGCAAGCCCCAGCTCTCCAAGCACCTCCAGCGCGATATTCACCTGCCCCCGGCCGCCGTCCATCATCAGAAGATCCGGAAATCTTGTAAAGCTTCCAAACCGCTTCTCCGTCCCCTCCTCCTCAAGCGCCCTCAGCTCCTCCATTCCATGGGTGAAACGGCGGGTCAGCACCTCCTTCATGGATGCGTAATCATTTGGCCCCGTAACCGTTTTGATGCGGAATTTCCGGTAATCGCTGCGCTTCGGCTTTCCATCCTCATAAACCACCATGGATCCCACCGATTCATAGCCGGAAATATTGGAAATATCAAAGGCCTCCATGCGGCGGACGCCGGAAAGCCCCAGCCAGCCGGCCACCTGATTCATCGCGCCGATGGTCTTAAGCTCCTCCCGCTTGTTGCGCTCGTTGTCCCGGGCCAGCACCAGGGCGGCATTTTTCCCAGCCAGCTCAACCAGCCGCTCCTTCTCTCCCTTTTTGGGCACCACAATCCGCACCTTCTGGCCCTTTCTGGCAGTCAGCCAGCGGCCGATCACCTCCTGGTCCTCCATCTCCTCCTGCACCCACAGCTCCTTCGGCAGAAACGGCGTTCCCGCGTAGAACTGCTTCACAAAGCTGGACAGGATCTGCCCCCGGTTCTCCGCCGTGGCCACGCTCACCCGGAAATGATCCCGGCCGATCAGCTTGCCCTCACGGACAAAGAATACCTGCACCACCGCGTCCTGCTCATCCCTCGCCATGGCAATAATATCCCGGTCCTCCATACTGCTGCTGGTGATTTTCTGCTTCTGGGCCACCTTTTTCACGCTGCCCAGAAGATCCCTGTACTCAATCGCCTTCTCAAAATCCATGGCCTGGGAGGCCGCATTCATCTTCTCCTCCAGAATCTTTAAAATACCATCGTAGCGTCCGTTTAAAAACTCCAGAGCCTGATTGACGTTTTCCCAGTATTCCTCCTTCGTCACATAGCCCTGGCAGGGAGCGCCGCACTGCCTGATATGGTAATTCAGACAGGGCCGTTCCCTGCCGATGTCCTTCGGCAGGCTTCTGCTGCAGGTACGGATCCGGTAGAGCTTGTGAATCAGATCGATGGTGTCCTTCACCGCTCCGGCGCTGGTATAGGGGCCGAAATACCGGCTCCTGTCCTTTTTCATGGTGCGGGCAAACATCACCCTCGGAAAATCCTCTCCCACCGTAACCCGGATATAGGGGTAGGCCTTGTCGTCCTTCAGCATGGTGTTGTACCGGGGCTGGTGCTCCTTGATCAGGTTGCACTCCAGCACCAGCGCCTCCAGCTCCGAGTCTGTCACAATGTACTCAAACCTGGCGATTCTGGAAACCATCTGTTCAATCTTTGCAGTCTTGTTCCTGCTGCTCTGGAAATACTGACGCACCCGGTTCTTCAGGCTGATGGCCTTCCCCACGTAGATAATCTCGTCCCGGGCGTCATGCATGATATACACTCCCGGCTGCGCCGGCAGCTTTTTCAGTTCCTCTTCAATATTGAACATTTCTGTCTCCTCACCGCAGCCGGCGTCCGTCATACCGGTTCTGGGCTGTCAGAAAACGCTCCACTGCCCGCAGCTGCTCCCTTATGCTTCCCGTCTCCGGCTTCATATCCAGAATCAGATAGATGCTGTCCAGCTCCTGCTGGCCGGCCGTGGCTGCCATGGCATTCAGGCACTCCATCCGCTCCTCGTAGGAGACGGCCTCCAGAAACCGGAGAAAGGACGGATCCGGAACGTGCGGAGCCTGGCCGGCTTTCTGTGAAGCCGGAGCATTGCCGCCGGCACAGCCAGACACAGAAAAGCCGCCGGCGCAGCCGGACGCCGGCTCCTTAGCAGACGCCGCGCCGGCTGCGGGCTCCACTCGCTCAAACCGGTACTCCTGCGCCGCATCCGGGTACTTTTCCCGGTCCACCGGACTTATAAACATCTCGTAGGGCCGCACATACACCTTATAATCCCCGTAGAGAGCCTGATAAACCACCATCGGCTCTCCCGTCTCCGAGTGAACTGCCACCGCCACGATCTGATACAGCTTATTTTTAAAATGCCGGTAAAATTCCCCCGGCCGCACTTCTCTGTTTATTCTTCCTGATTGCTCCATGCCGCATTCCTCTTTTCATTATAAACGGACGTGATCCGCCCGCGGCGAATCACTGTTATCCACGAATGAAAGCCAATTGCGCAGCGCTACTGCGCAGGCGCCGCCTCTGTCTGACCGTCCCCCGCCGTCTCCGGCGCAGGCGCCGCCGCTGCCTGGCCATCTCCGCTCGTCTCCGGC